>JAADFV010000013.1 GCA_013152695.1 Chloroflexota bacterium
GGATACGGAAGAGAGTTTTGCAGGGGTGTTTGTAGGGGCGAGGAATACGGCAGAGTACGACAAGGGGATGTACCCGGTTTATTGGTCTTCTAATTTACCGGTTTACCAGTCTCCCCTTCTCCCGCTCTTGCCTTGTTGGTGCCAGCCTGTTCGGGTTAGGGTATAAAAAAACGTCGTTGCCAGGCTGAGCAACGACGTTTTTCTATAAAAGTGCGCGTACCTGAAATAATTTAGGCATCCTCAGTCATAGACAAGGTGCGGTTGATAATTTCGTCGAGGTCTTCTTCTTCCTCAAACCATTGTTTTTTACGACGTTTTTTAGACCGTTGCTTACCGGATTTTGCTTTCATGAAGGCCAGTTCGAGGGCTGTTGGTGCCGGTTCATCCTCTTCCAGCTCATCGTCTTCATCCATGTTATAGGACGAACTCATCTCAGCCTTGGGTTCCAGCTCAGGTTTGGGCGCAACTGCCCGCATCGATAAATCGATTTGGCCTCGTCGTTGATTCACCTTGAGGACCTCTGCCTTGATTTCATCGCCTTCCGAAACCATATCACGAGGATGTTTGACATAACCATGTGCCATTTCTTTGACATGCACCATCCCCTCGTAGCCGATGCCGATATCCACAAAGATACCGTAGTCCATGATCCGGGTGACAGTGCCTGTGACGACCTCACCGTCGCGAAGATCGCGGATAGTGCGAGTTCCCGGCGGAAGAAGTGTGAGGCTGATGCGATTATGTTCTCGATCCAGACTTTTAATCCAGACAGTAACTTCCTCACCCACTTGAAGTACATCTTTGGGTTTATTGACACGCTTTTGTCCCATCTCTGAGACATGAACCAGCGCATCAGTGCCTACACCGATATCGATGAAGGCGCCAAAATCGGTAAGACGCCGCACTCGGCCTTTGAATTCTTGTCCCACCGCTATTTTGCGCACGATGGTTTTTGGGGGGATAACCTTGATTTTTGGTTTTTTGCCTTTTGCTGCGTCGGACACAGTGTGACTCCTTGTCGTTATTTCTTCTATACCCGGCTCAATAAATGAGACAGGTGTATCTCAGCCACTAATCTTATAACTTTTTCAGGGATTCTGTCAAACTTGATGACCTAAGGGATTGGCTAGGTTCGAGGGGGAACAGTGAGAATTAGCTATTTCGCTAATCTCTTGACGAGATATTTGCAGTAACATATAATGACGTTGGTTGTGGACAGCCAACTGCCGTTCCAGGAGACATAACTAATGAGATTCACAATAAAGACGCAACCGGTACCGCTAGCTCTGGATGATGAAGGTGTTATTCGTGTCGGTGGTACGCGGATAACGCTCGATACAATTGTTTATGCTTTTTTAGAGGGAGCAACGGCAGAAGAGCTGGTTCAGCAGTATCCTTCACTCTCATTATCTGATATTTACTCTGTGATCGGCTACTATCTCAGCAGAAAAGAGGAAGTCGACAGCTATCTACAGCAACGTGAACAGGTTAGAAAGCGGATAGAACAGCAAAATGAGAAGCGCTTTGCTCCCACAGGCATACGGGCAAAGCTTTTGGCACGGCGACTAAGCCAATCCTCTTAAAATGGTACGATTTGCTGCGGATGAGAATTTCAATAACGATATCATCCGAGGTATTCTCAGGCGGAATCCCCATGTGGATATCGTTCGTGTGCAGGATGTAGGGCTGTCGGGAGCAAGTGACCCGGAAGTTTTGGCCTGGGCTGCAGAAGAAAACAGGGTGTTGCTAACTCATGATGTTTCGACAATTACCCACTTTGCTTATCAACGAACAAGTTTGGGAAAAACAATGCCGGGTGTATTTGAGGTTGCCAGGGATGTACCCCTTGGCGTCGCAATCGAGGACCTGTTGTTGATAGCTGAGGTCAGTTTTGAGGGGGAATGGGAGGGGCAGGTACGATATTTACCATTGAGATAGAGAGGATCTCTGACTGCAAACAACGGTTGCTGGCCATCCGTCCTCCGGCGCCGCTGGTCGACTTCAGCCTCTTGTTTCCCAGAGACTGCTTGGCCATGGCGTCCTCGATCTGTTACAATCAAGAAAATTTCCTTCCGGTAAAAAGCCTCTCCTTGCAGTCGCCCTTACCATCTCTCCCTACCTTTCCAATGGCTAATGCAAATTATTCTTCTCGGCCCGTGATTCGACAAATGACTTAACCCGTGCGATTGGACAGTTGCAACAGCATTTACGCGGCTGCCCTCATCGCCTCCTATTGAGATCTGAGCAACATGACCTTACCCGTTTGGCGAGATATCGCCCTTGTCTTTTTGATTATCCAGGCTTTCATCCTCGCTTTGATTCCTGGCCTTATTTTCTACTTCGGTAATAAGGGTTTACACTCTTTCATTACCTGGTTACGAAGGAAGGGAATGCCCAAAGCACAGCAATATAGTGCGCTTGTTGCCAGCGAAACCAAGCGTTACTCACAAATGGTTATCACCCCCGTCGTTATTCTCGATAGTGAGGTGACGCGCGCCAAACAGACTCTTGGCGCGGTCCCGCATATTCTAAAGCACCGCAAACGGAGGCGTTTTCATGTCGGAAAGTCGTAGTCGTGATTTACTTATCGGTGCTCTTCTCGGGGCCTGTATCGGTCTGGCAGCCGCCTGGATCGCCAGCGATGCTCGTCGTGAAGAGCAGTATTTACTGGAGCAAGGAACAGAAGCCAGGATTCAGCCAAATGCGCGAGATTGGATCAAGTTCGGTGTAGCAGCCATTGCATTGCTACGCCAGCTTTCTGATATTCTCACGCCCAAGAAACTCTGATCTTCTCCCCACCCTGAAGCACTTCTTTGGAGGTTCCATCATGTCCCCGACCCTTGGTTCTGCTGATCGACCCCTACGGATTGCCATCATAGGGGCCGGTCCCTCCGGATTTTATGCCGCGCAAGCTCTTCTCAAACAAAAAGACTACGCCGTATCGATTGATCTCATCGATCATCTCCCTGCGCCTTATGGCTTGGTACGTTACGGCGTTGCCCCAGACCATCAAAAAATCAAAGCAGTGACACGTGTTTATGATCGTATTGCCGAGGATCCACGCCTACGATTTTTCGGAAATGTGACTCTCAGCCACGATATTAGCCACGAAGATCTGAAGGCACACTACGATCAAATCATTTATGCGGTGGGTGCACAAACAGATAAGCGCTTGAATATTCCCGGTGAAGATTTATCAGGCAGCCATCCTGCCACCGAATTTGTCGCCTGGTACAATGGCCATCCCGATTTTGCCGATCATAGCTTTGATCTCAGTTGCGAATCAGCCGCTGTGATTGGTGTCGGCAATGTTGCCATGGATGTGGCGCGTATTTTGGCCCTTTCCGCTGACGAGCTGGAACGCAGTGATATTGCCGACCATGCTTTGGTCGCTTTGCGTGATAGTCACATCAAAGATATTTATGTGATTGCCCGGCGTGGTCCTGCCCAGGTCAAATTCACCAATCCCGAATTACGAGAACTGGCCGAGTTGGAAGTCACCGACATTATCATCGATCCCGCGGAGCTGGAATTGGATGAGTATAGCAAAGCGGCCATTGCCAATGATCGGGAAAAACAAGCAAACCTGGAGATTATGCGCCATTATGCTCAGATTGGCGATACGCATCGCCCCAAGAATATTCACTTTTGGTTCTTACGTTCGCCGGTTGAGATTTATGGGGATGAACAGGGTAAGGTGATTCGAGTCAAGCTCGAACGCAACGAACTACGCCCCACCGAAACCGGCTACCTGGCTTCGCATGGCATTGGCGAGTACGAATATCTCGATGTAGGCATGATTATGCGTTCCATCGGCTACCGTGGCCAACCGATTCCAGGCGTGCCTTTCCACGAACGCTGGGGCATTATTTCGAATAAAGATGGCCGGGTGTGCGAATATGAGTCGGGTGAGATTGTGCCCGCTGAGTATGTGGTAGGCTGGGCCAAGCGTGGCCCTACGGGTGTGATCGGTACCAATAAGCCGGATGCAGTGGCTACAGTCAAACTCATGCTCGAGGATGTCCCCACCGTGGTACCTGTCCCCGACGATCAGGCCGATCCCGAGGCAATTGTCTCATTATTGAAGGAGCGTAATATCCGTTATGTTACCTGGGAAGAATGGAAGCTGATCGATGCTCTGGAGGTGGCTGCCGGCAAGCGACGCGGGCGACCGCGCGTCAAATTTGTGCGTGTAGCTGATATGTTGGCCGCGATCGAGGCTGCTAAGGCCGCTTAAGAATCTGCCTGAGGAATGAAAAAGCCCGGTGATGAGCCGGGCTTTTACTTAGGAGATGGGAGGCAAAGCGTGTTCAGGTGGTCGCGGTGTCTTTGCTTGCGGCTTCTTCTGGCAACATGCCAGCCAATACCTTTTCCATAGCCATGGTGTGGCTACAGATATTGCGCTGAGCAAAAAAGTCGCAGGTGCAATGCCAACCGTTATTGTTGAAAGTTACCGTGTGGTCGCGATGATTTCCCGTAAAAACAACCGTGAATGACTTGAACTCCATACGGTCACGCTCGGCCGCGTATTTCTTCGCTTTGATGATTTTACTAATCATGGCTGAGTCCATGAACACCTCCAGTTTGAGAGAACGGTTAGATGAGGTTGGCGCGCACTGTCAAATAAAAAACACCCGCGCGCAAGAAACGGGTGTTTTCGAGTAATTTGTGCTATCGAGTCTCGAGTCATGAGGAAGATACAGATCCTTGACCGATTTGGTTAAGACTCTTTAAGTATAACGGCCCCAGACTGACTTGTCAAACAATTATTTACGCGGAAAAACTACGATTGCCCTACGATTCTCTCGTGCTCTGGGAATGTGCTTGTTTTTATTGTTGCACGGCTTGTTTGTAGAGGATTCGGCGGGGCAGACCGGTGAGTTTTGCGATTTTTCGCACCGCTTCGGATAAGGGCATGCCACTCTCCTGCAGGGCGGTTATGATTTCCAGGGCTTCAGTAATGTCTGGCAGAGGCGGAGCTTCGGCGCCGCCGATCAGGAGTACAATTTCGCCCTGTGGGGGGGTAGCAAAGGCTTCTAAGGCTTGGGCGAGCGTTCCCCGCCATACGGTTTCATATAGTTTCGTCAACTCGCGGGCGATGACCAGGGGTCTTTGCGGCCCCATCACAGCATGGAGGTCGGCCAGCAATGCAGGCAGGCGCCGGGCCGATTCGTATAAGACCAGGGTTTCGGGGCGATCTTGGTAGGTTTGCAGAAAGGTTTGGCGTGCTTTGGGCTTGCGGGGTGGAAAACCCAGGAATGTGAAGCGGTCGCAGGGCAGACCTGAAGCGACAAGGGCAGCAAGCAAGGCACTGGCACCGGGGATGGCGATGACCGGGTGCCCGGCGTTTATCACAGCTTGGACCAGAAGATAGCCTGGGTCAGAGAGAAGAGGCGTGCCTGCGTCAGAGATGAGGGCGATGTCTTCGTCACGTGCCAAGATGGCAAGAATTTGCTGCCTTCGTTGTGTTCATGTAAGCTCAACAAACGTTGCTTGATTTTGTAGTGCTGAAGCAGGCGACCGCTGGTGCGAGTGTCTTCGGCCGCAACCCAATCGACTTCTTTCAAGATGCGCAGGGCCCGCAGGGTGATGTCTTCGAGGTTGCCGATGGGGGTGGCAACGAGATAAAGCTTGCCCATGGCCTATTCCGTGCCGCTCCAGCTTATGTGCAAACTGTTGTCGTCGGCAATGGTGATGGTGGGCGTGAGTGCGGTCGGGCTGGCTAATTGGCGGTGGCTATCGTTCAGAGCGTTGGCAAGAAAGACTTGGTCGGCGTCAGGATAGAGGCCGAGCTGGGCCCAGAGTAAGGCCTTCCGGTAGATGGTCAGCTGTGTTACTGCCTGTTCGTTTTGGGGTAGATTCTCAGTCTCCTTGATCATTTGGTCGATGAGATCGGCAAAGGCATTATGCGTTTCCTGGCGGATGGCAGGCAGTTCGCTTTCCCAATTGGGAACGAGGGAGCTCCCGTAAAGACGGCTTGCCACCCGATGTTTAAGCACCAGCCACTGTACACGATCCCAGAGCACGGCCAGGCGCAAGTCTTCACTCAATTCCTCCATACCCAGATAGCGTTCGTAATAGACACGCCGCGTGATATCTTCATCGAGCAAGGCTCCTGCCAGCGCTTGGTACTGGCTGCGCGAGACCTCGCCGTTGTTGGCAATCCAGTTGTCGACAAAGCGTTGTGCTTCTGCGATGCGAGTAGCGTGGAAGCGGGTCACATCTTCGTCAGGAGGTGGAGAAAGTGTGAGCCATTGCTGGGGAAAGGTCGCTGTAAGTACTTGGGTGAGAGGCTGAGATGCTGTGAGGGGTAGAGCGGCGATGGCACGGCTCTGATTGACATCGCCCAACTGAAGATAGAGATCGGCGGTAGTGCGTAGGATCTGTCGACGAACAGCAATAGTCAATTCATTACTGTTTTGTACACCGTAAACTACCTGTTTCAAGGTGCGTTGGGCCTCCCTCGATTCGCCCAACGTGATCCAACCCTGAGCAATTTCGAGCAACGTACTAAGACGTTGCCGGTCACTCAAGGTCGGTGCCAGGTACACCAGGTCTTCATCCCAACGGTAGAAAGCCTGAGCGCGTAAGTTATCATTTTGGAGGAGATAGCGCCGTGCCAGCACCGATAACCAGCCGATACGTTGCTCGTCAGGCAGGGCCGGCGTTGTAACAGCAACGGCTGCTGCCGTCTCCAATGAGGTGATGGCCATGGCCTGGCGATAGATCTGCTCTGGCTCAACTTCGGTGAGGGCCCAAACGGCAATACCGGTGGAAATACCCTGAGGTTTGAGACTGTCCCAGGCATTATCAGCCGGCGCGGCAGGAGCTGCTTGGCGGGTAAGGGCAAAGTAGTAGGCGATGGAACCAATGCCTATCACCAGGAGCAGCACCAGCAATCCTACCAACACCCAGAACAAGGGCGGGTAGCGATGTGGGGCCGTGGAAGGGGGTGGGGGCGTCGTAGGAGCCGCTGAGGCTGAGGGAGACACATCCATGCGCACGAGTATACACCGAGAAGCGTCTGGTGAGAAGTCTGTGTTATTCAGAATCTTGCTCGGCTCGCCTCAATGTGCTAGAATCGCCCCTTAGCTAGTGTCTTAGATGAGCTATGCGATTTACCTTGTCTGAGATTCTCGGCATGGTAGCTCCTACCTTGTTTCCCTCTGACGCTCAGGTTATCACACTTAGATAATCTTGTGAAGCGTTCCAATTTTTTGACGATCGCACTTCATGCGATTTCTTTCTATTTTGTTATCAATAAAGCATTTTCAGCATCACACCCGTCTTGAGGTGAAAGGTCTATCAGCAGACCGTTCACCATCGTCGGGTGTGTTCGCGTTTAGGAGTAAGAACGAATGATGCAGCAAAGCTCGCCTTTTCTCATGGGATTCGGCCGATTCTTAGAAAGCCGCAAAGTCGGCTTCATACTCAATTTCGTCGTTATCCCCTTGCTGATTCTTCTAGTCCTTGTCCTGCCTCCGATTCAACTGTGGGACCGGATTCAGAACATCGGACATACGGCCATCACGGCCACTGCCGGAGAATTAAGCGATCCTGACGGTACGCGCGTCATTTTCCCTGCCGATGGCCTGCCCCTCAGCGGGAGAACGTATGCCCGCCTGGATTCGACCCCACGCGCAGATTTCGAACGTGGCGAGACCAATGATGAGCTGCGCAAAGCGGCAGCAGCACTGCCCGATTTCTTGCGGCCGCGGAGCCCCATCTATCAGCTCAGTGTGCGCGGTGCTCTCCCCAACCATGTCGTCGTTACCATCCCCATTCCTAACGATTCTCTTCCTTACGAAACCCTCGATATTTACAATTGGAACGGTGAAGTCTGGGAATGGCTGCCGCATCATATCAATGTCGACGAAGATGTGATCTCGATGGATGTGAATGTGGTGCCGTATGCCTTTATGGTGATGCAGACCAGCGCCCAATTACCGGCAGTGAGCGTAGATTTACCTCGCGACAAGACGCTGCCCCCTGAAGCTGTTCCGGCCACAACTGCTCTCTTCCCCTCGGTCCTGCGTCTGCGCGGCGACGGTAGTGTGGACGGAGCAGAATTCTTGCCTGAAGCTACTACACCTTATCAAGTTTTCGTCACCAGCCGCAACTACGAGCCCGGAGAAGTGCCCCGCACGGATCTCCTGGCCAACCTGCTTATCGATGTCGAGGGTATGCAAACGATCCAGATCAACACCCTGGCCGAGCTTGCTGCCAGCAATCTTTATGCCGGCATCGGCATTGATTACCGCGGTGTCGATCCGCCCCTCCGAGCAGATTTCAGCCAATTTATCTTCAAGCTGGCACAACGCCTGCACGAGGATGGCAAGAAACTGGCCGTATTTGTCGATAAACCGGCCCAAGTTTCTGAAGATTCGTGGGAAACTTATGGTTACGACTGGCGTGCTATCGGCGCCAGTGCCGATATTGTCATCTTACCCGGCTCAGAGAATCCTTTGGATTATGCTCCCGGTGGAGCAGTCGAAGCTATGCTCAATTGGGCCGTTGGCGAGATCGATCGCAACAAGCTGCAATTGACACTTCCCGCCCGCACCGTGGAACAGTCCGACAACTACTTCATGTTCCGAGGTTACGGTGAGGCTCTGGCTCCCTTGACCGGCGAAGTCACAGTCGCCAATGACGTAGTCACGCCGGGCGAGTCCGTTACGGCGAATCTCGAAGCGAAAATCGTCGCTTCACCTCTGCAATTTGATCCCACTACGGGCATCTCCTGGTATCGCTACCGCGGCCAGAGCGGCGAAGAACGCATTGTCTTTTTGGAAGACGCCAGCAGTCTGGCCAACAAGGTTACGCTGGCCAAGCGCTTCAATCTCGGTGGCGTGTATGTCGAATCCCTCGAGAGCGATGATATCGACACCAACACCTGGTCGGTGCTCAGTAGCTATGCTGCCGGCGAGACTCCCTCCCTTTCGGAAGCTCAGCTGGGGGTTGATTGGTCGGTTACTGACGAGGATGGAAACGTCGTAGCCGAAACCAAGGCTCCTCTCAACGAGCACTCTTGCCCTACCCGCTCAGCCAGGTATGTACTCGTTAGGAGCTGGCTTGAGTGATGGTAAGAGGGTGGTCAGCGATCAGGGTTCGGTCAAGGTAATCGTTCCTACCTACACCCCTACCCCCACTCCCACTCCTGAATTTACACCCACACCCGTGCCGACCCCCACTCCTGTGGCTACGGCTACGCCCACACCTTTACCCTACGCCGTTGCCCGTGCCACCGGCACCACCAACCTGCGTAAAGGTCCGGGCACGGTTTACGATCGTGTGGGCCAACTGGCCACCGGTGAGCAACTCAAAATCATCGGTAAGAACAAGGCAGGTACCTGGTGGCAACTGCAAGGCCCGGATGGTGAGCCGGTGTGGATTATTGCCAGCCGCGTCGAAGCCCTGGGCCCGATAGACGCCATCCAGGTCGCGAAAAATATCCCCGAACCACCGAAACGACCTGTTTCCAGCCCGGCTGGGGGTGGAGCCGTTCCTGCCGGCGTCGGTTCTTTCGGCTATGGCGTACAGATCCAACCTTACGGCGGTGCCGACATCGCTTTCGCTGCCAATGCCATCAAAGGTCTCGGTTTCAACTGGGTCAAGTGGCAGGTTCCCTGGAAAGAAATGGAAGGTGCGCCTGGCCAGATCGGCTGGCAGGATGAGCTGGTCAATTACATGAGCGGACAAGGGCTCAATATCCTCGCCTCCATCGTCAAAGCACCAGACTGGGCCCGCCCTGCCGGCACAGACCTGAGTGTCGAAGGCCCGCCCGCAGACCCCCAAACCTTCGCCAATTTCCTGGGAGCATATGCTGGCCATTATTGCGGCAAAGTCCAGGCTATCGAAGTCTGGAATGAGCAGAATCTGCATTACGAGTGGGGCAATGAACCCCTCGATGCGGCTCGTTACATGCAACTCCTCAAGGTTTCTTATCAAGCGATCAAAGCAGCCTGTCCCCAGATGGTGGTTGTCAGTGGCGCCTTGACACCGGCTGGCAACGTCGGTGCCCTGGCCATCGATGACTTCACCTATCTCGAGCAGATGTACCAGAACGGGCTCAAAGATTGGTCGGATGCCATTGGCGTGCATCCCAGCGGCTACAACGTTCCGCCCACCATTGGTTGGCAACAGGCTTGCGATTTCATCAATGCGGATGGCGCCAGCTTCCGTGGCCCCTGTGACAATCCCCATCACTCCTGGTCGGCGCGTTCTACCATCGAAGGTTATCGTAACATCATGGTCAAGTATGGTGATGTCAACAAGCGTCTGTGGCCGACCGAATTCGGCTGGGCTGCCGGTGGCGCCCTTAACCCCAACTACGGTTATGCCAACGACAACACCTACGAAGAACAGGCCGAATGGACGGTACAATTCTACCAGTTCATGAAGAGTACTGGCTACGTTGGTCCGGCCATCCTCTGGAACCTGAACTTCGGTATGACCAATCCTGGGACCGAGCTGGCTCAGTGGGGCATCCTCGATGCCAACGGCGGACCACGACCGGTTTACAATGCTCTGGCCGCCATGCCTAAATAGCCCTCTCTCTCAATTCACCTTATGAGTCACAAGCCCAACATGCGCTCGCGCAACGCTTTATACTTTCTCACCGGCATGATCAGCACTGGTTTCGTCCTGAGTTTGCTGGTAGGGATGCTGTTGCTGGGGGGATGTCAGTCGTCTACGCCCGAAGCAACGGCGACCCCCACGAAAACCCCCACTCCCCAGATTATCGAAATCGAAAATACGCCCGTTCCTGCTGCTCCGGCGGCAACGGCAACGGCTCTGCCACCAACAGTGGAGAATACGCAAGCGGAAGCTACCAAGGCTGCACCCACGGCGGTTCCAACCGAGGTACCGGCTCCTGCAGCAACAGACGTACCCCCTACCTCCACTCCTGTCCCCACCGTCGTTCCCTCCACAGAGCTGATCGGGCCGCAATTTGGCGCCCAGGCCTTTTTGTGGTGGCGCCCCGAAACGGCCGAACGCGATCTGCGTTTGATGCATGAAGCCGGCTTCCAGTGGGTCAAACAATGGTTCGCCTGGCAGGACATCGAAGGAGCCGGTCGGGGTGAGTACGATTGGACTCGCACAGACCGTATCGTCGATCAAGTGCAGGCGGCAGGCCTCAAGCTGCTCGTGCGGGTATCCTCCACCGATGAACATGATTCCTGGATGGGAGCGCCGCCCGAGAATGCCGATCTCTTCGCCGAGTTTGTCGGCACCATGGCTCAGCGCTATCGTGGCCGTATTCAAGCCTATCAGATATGGAATGAACCCAACCTGGCCCGCGAGTGGGGCGATAAACCCCCCGATCCGGCCGGTTATGTGCAGCTCTTGGGCAAAGCCTATCGCGCCATCAAGGCACAGGACCCTAACGCTATCGTGATCACAGCCGGCATGGCTCCTACTACGGCCGATATCGATATCGCCATGTACGACACCAAGTTCTACACCCAGATGTACGAAGCCATGGGTGGCAATAGCGACGGTTATTTCGACATGCTTGGCGTGCACGGCGCCGGTTATGCTTCACCCCCCGAGATGGACCCGGGCCTGGTGAGCAGCGATCCGAAGCTCTACAACAACGATCCCAGTTCGCCCGAGCGCCTACGCGTCTATTCCTTCCGTCATGTCGAGGATATTCGTCGCATCATGGAGCAGTTTGGCGATACCCAGAAAAAGATCGCAATCCTCGAGTTTGGTTGGACCTTCGATAATCGACCTGATAGCCCCTATTATTGGCATGGTGCCGGTGCCGGTATCGACATGTTCGTGCAGGCTGATTACCTGGTGCGGGCTTATAAATGGGCTGCGGCCAATTGGCCTTGGATTGGGATCATGTCCCTCATCTACATCCCTGATTCAGAATGGACACCGGAGACCGAGCAGTACTACTGGGCGATCATGGATCCCAGTCCTCCTGGCGAAACGTACTGGCGACCGGCCTTCATTGAACTTTGTATCTACATGAATCAGGTTGAGGGAAAGACCTGCAAGTACGATCCCAATTAGTACTCGATCAAGTTTGTCGTCAAATAAAAGCCATTCCCAACGAAGTGAAGGATCTCTGCTTAACAAAACGAGATCCTTCACTCCGTTCAGAATGACAACCGCCCAATCCCATTTGCATAGATACGAGGGCATATGTTGCCACATGGGGCCTGAACATGAGTTTGGATACTGAGCACCTCTGGCGTGAATTTAGCAAGGATTTGCGGGCCTTTATTACGCGCCGGGTGCCCAATGAACAAGATGCCGACGATATTTTGCAAGAAGCCTTCATTAAAATTCATAAGCATCTGAACAGCTTGGAGAACGAAGATCGTTTGGCCGCCTGGATCTACCAAATCACGCGCCGTACTATCGCCGACTACTATCGTCGTGCCAAGCCGGGAGTGCCCTTGCCCCCCGACTGGGAAGAGGCGGCTGCCAGCTCTGGAGAGGGTGAATCTGAAGTGGAAGCGGAGGTCGCCAGCTGGCTCAAACCCATGATCGCAGAGCTGCCTCCCAAATATCGCGAAGCCCTGCGACTAACCGAATTTGAGGGGCTCAATCAGAAGCAATTAGCGGCGAAATTAGGATTATCGCATTCGGGAGCAAAATCACGGGTTCAGCGAGGGCGTGCCCTCCTGCGAAAGCAAGTTCTGGACTGTTGTCATCTGGAGTTCGATCGCCGGGGTGGTATCATTGATTATCAGCCCCTGCATCGAGACGATTGATGTCGGTGAGTCAGGGAAAAGAAGGATTGCGCTTGATCAGGATGGCGAGTTTTCAGAAACCGCCATCTTTTTGCGTCTTTGTACTATGAACTGCCGTCTCTATAAGTGAAACCCCATCACTTTAGGAGACGATCATGAACCCTACAACCCCACCCAACATCAAAGAACGAGTACGCGAGCGCTACGCTGCCATTGCCAGAGAGAATACATCCTGCTGCGGCGCTCCTGCCGAGCCTACCTCATCCTGTTGCTCATCCGCTGACGAGAACGATATCCAGTTTGCCGATTATAGCAGCCTGCAAGCTCAGATTGTGCCTGGTTCCGACCTGGGGCTGGGCTGCGGCACGCCCACCCTCACCGCCAACTTGCAACCAGGTGATACTGTCCTGGACCTGGGGAGTGGCGCCGGAATCGATGCCTTTCTGGCGGCTCAGAGCGTAGGTCCCCAAGGCCGCGTCATCGGTGTCGATATGACACCCGAGATGATCGAGCGGGCGCGGGAAAATGCGCGAAAGGTCGGCCTCGATAATGTGGAATTTCGCTTAGGTGAGATTGAGAATTTGCCTGTGGCTGACAATAGTATTGATCTCATTCTCTCGAACTGCGTGATCAACCTCGTGTCTGATAAGAGTCGTGTCTTTGCCGAAATGTACCGGGTGCTCAAAGCTGGTGGCCAGTTTTCCATCTCAGACATGGTAACATTTGGCGAGGTCCCTGCAGAGATACGTGAGGATGTTGCTCTGTGGACAGGTTGCATCGCCGGGGCTCTGCCACGAGACGAATATCTGAGGTTGCTCCAGGAGGCAGGATTTGAGGATATTCGCGTGGAATCAGAATCAGTGCATGAAACTCCATGGAGCGAAGCGCAGAGCAGTGCTGCCCCGGATTTTGCCGTAGCCAGCATTACGGTGGTAGGAAAAAAGGTCCCGAAGAATTCATAACGGTCTGACGGCAAGCTTGCTGGCGCAGATACCAATGAAAACAGGACGCAGAAAACGCTGATACACGCAGATTTTCGCAGATCGGCCTGATTTTATTGGGCTGCGAGGGCATTGTTATTCTGCGAGGGCATTGTTATTGCGGAAGGCTTGTGTTGAGACCTTCCAGGTCTCCGAGACCTGGAAGGTCTGTCAGCGGCGAACCTCGCGCGCTGACACCGGACTCAGGACTATCCGATTATTTTCGTAATAGCACGATAGGAAAATCACGCTAAAACACGTGCTTTGTGTTGCGATTTTCGTTCGTTAAGGCTAACCAGCCAATGATTTACGCAACACGAGGCACGTGTCTTCGCGTACAAATGGCTTGCTGAGGTTGGTCTCTCGGCAGCAACGTGCTATACTGATCTCATCACGTCAACAGTTTTGTCCGCCTTAGGCGGATTACTTGCTCACTCACTCAATGGAGCGTGCGATGAGCCAGAATGCAGCTGTATATGCAATGAGATATGGGAACGGACAGGAAGGCGTGAGCGCGGACAAAGGGGTGGGGAGAAGGAGAAGGGCGCGTAATACGAATCACCATCATCTTTTCAGGCCATTGCCTTGGGCAGGCCTTGTTCTACCCTATTTTGGGAGGTACCCATGAACACCTCGGCTGATAATTTACAATTTATTCGTGATGAACTGAAACGACTGGAAGAAGAAAGTCTGTTGATCAACATCCGTACCATTGAATCTGCTACCGATGGGTGGATGGTGGTCGATGGCAAGCGAGTCCTCAATTTTTGTAGTAACAATTATCTGGGATTGGCCAATCATCCTCGTCTGCGAGAAGCGGCCAAGCAAGCCATCGATCAATGGGGCGTAGGTCCGGCAGCAGTTCGCACCATTGCCGGCACCACTGCTTTGCATCTAGAACTGGAACGGCGTCTCGCAGCTTTCAAAGGCGTCGAAGATGCCCTGTACGTACAAAGCGGCTTTAACGCTAATCAGGCGGCAATTCCGCCCCTGGTGGGCAAGGGCGATGTCATTTTCTCTGACCGTCTCAATCACGCCTCTATCATCGATGGCTGCCGGCTCTCGGGGGCCAAAATCATTGTTTACGAGCACATCGATCCTGTGGACGCGGAAGCCAAGATCAAAGAACATCTGCCTCAGTATCGCCGGGGACTGCTCGTTACCGATGGTGTTTTTAGCATGGATGGCGACATCGCGCCCCTGGACGAGCTTTACGAAGTTGCCAGTCGCTACAATGTCCTGACGATGGTAGACGACGCTCACGGTGAAGGTGTGTTAGGACGGGGGGGACGGGGAATTGTCGATCATTTTGGCCTGCATGGACGTATCGATGTGGAGATCGGCACCTTGTCGAAGGCGTTTGGGGTGGTTGGCGGTGTGATTGCCGGTAAAAACATCATTGTCGATTACATTCGTCAAAAAGCTCGTCCCTTCCTCTTTTCTAGTGCAACCACCCCAGCCGATACCGCAGCTTGTCTTGCTGCTGTCGATTTACTGGAAGAGAGTGAGGACTTAGTGCAAAAACTTTGGGCCAATGCCCGCTATCTGCAAACAGAGATGAAGACTTTGGGCTTTGATACCGGCAACAGCCAAACACCGATTCTCCCCATTATGCTGGGTGAAGCAAAACTGGCCAAGACTTTCAGCCAGCGCTTGTTTGACGAGGGTGTCTTCGCCATGGGCATCGGTTTTCCCACCGTTCCTAAGGGGCTGGCGCGTATCCGCGTGATGAATACAGCGGCACATAGCCAGGACGATCTCGATTTTGGACTGGAAGCCTTTGCCAAAGTCGGCCGTGAGTTAGGCGTGATTGCCTAACTCCTGACCGAAGTCAAAATAATCACTCGCCAAGACCGCAAAGAAATGTCGATCATGCGGTCTTGGCAGTTTTATGAATATCCATTTCCCAACAATTTTCAACACATTTTCTAAGGAATGCCAACATGAGTCATCCCCCTGATCGTAATCTTGCGCTCGAATTGGTGCGCGTTACCGAAGCCGCGGCTTTATCTGCTGGTCGTTGGATGGGCCGTGGCAACAAAATCGCCGCAGACCAGGCCGCAGTCGATGCCATGCGTTTGGTTCTCAACACCGTAGAAATGGATGGAATCGTCGTGATCGGTGAAGGTGAGAAAGATGAGGCCCCCATGCTCTTTAATGGAGAACGGTTGGGTACAGGTGCTCCGCCCCGTGTGGATATTGCCGTCGACCCCATCGATGGGACGCGTTTGACCGCGGAAGGGGGGAATGGTGCCCTGGCTGTTGTCGCGGTCGCCGATCGCGGGAGCATGTATAATCCTTATCATGTGGTGTACATGGAGAAGATTGCCGTGGGGCCAGCCGCCAAGGGTGTGATTGATATCAATGCTTCAGTGGAGGAAAATCTAAAGAATATCGCCCGCGCTCTCGAAAAGGATCTGGACGATGTCACGGTGATGATTTTAGACCGGCCTCGACATGCAGATTTGATTCGCAAAGTGCGCGCGGCCGGCGCTCGTATTCGTCTTATTCGCGATGGCGATGTTGCCGGCGCCATTGCCACCTGCATGCCAGATTCAGGGATCGATGCCCTTATGGGCATTGGCGGTTCGCCCGAGGCCGTGATCGCTGCTGCGGCTCTAATTTGCCTGGGGGGAGACATGCAATGCAAGCTATGGCCGCGTAACGAAGAGGAGCGGGCCCAATCTCTGGCTGCAGGCCAAGACATCGACGCCGTCATCACGATTTCCGACCTGGTGCGCAGTGACAATGTCTTTTTTGCTGCCACCGGTATCACCAATGGTGAGCTGCTGGATGGGGTACGCTACTACGGTGGCGGTGCGCGTACCCATAGCGTGGTTATGCGCTCCTTATCGGGTACCATCCGCACCATCACGGCCCGCCATCGCTGGGATAAACTTATGGCCTACAGTGCCGTTCCCTATGACTCCTTATAAGGCGGGAGAGCAACCGCGGGAAGAAGCAGTGACGATAAAACAAGCTAGATCGTAAAGGCATGGCGGGAGACGGAATACGGAGAGCCGTCTCCCGCTATGTTTTCGGCGTCAGGGGCCTTTGACGGCCGGCATGGCGGTTTGTAGCCGGATAAGGCTGCTGTGAGAGCCATCGTTTGGGAGCCAAAACAGGCGTGAAAAGAGTGTTAGGCAAGGGGATTATTGAGAATAACACTATAAATGTAATGATACAGACAATGCACAATCGTTTTTTGACATTATTTTGATCCGTGCTATACTCACTGATATACCACCGCCGGTTTAGCATCAGCGACATGAGTCTCCGTCATTATTTTTGCTAGATTGGCACTGTCCGTGTCTACGTTCAGCACACATTAGAAAGCCACCTCACCGGGAAGTCTCGCTGTAGCAATATTGGGTGGCCCCCCACTTTAGCCGATCATCGGTAGTTCGGGTTATCTCTTCTACGCATCACGCGCACGATATTTGCATAGACTGAATCTACTGATCCATCGATTCGCCAGACTTTATCCTCGCACTTTATTGGAATCTTCTTCTCATCTGATCGACAAAGGAGGTGCATTTCGACTTTGATTTTTTGCGAATAATTTCGCCCAAGTAGGTGTACTCTTACACTTACGCCACACCACTCATTTCTTGACACGACTCAATTCACTGTCACTCAAGGAGACTACAGATGGATAAGCCCCAAGTAGACAAGAAGAAGATGGAGGCCATTCACCCTTACATCCCAGTTGCCTTCGAGCAATTCGAGAAAGGACGCATCAGCAGGCGTGATTTTCTGCGGATGGCAACCTTATTGGGAATGTCTGCGGGCGCAGCTACGTTCGCGGCCGCCTGTGCCAGCCCAGCACCGGTGGTAGAACAGCCTGCTCCTGCTGCCGAGGAAACGAAGCCGGCTGAGGGAGAACAAGCTGCTGCCGGAGGCATCAAACGTGGGGGAAAATGGACAGCATCGATGAAGTTGCAATTGTTGGATCATCCCGCCCGCCTCTCTTGGGTGGAGGGTGCCAACATCGTACGCCAGACCAACGAATATCTTACAGAAACCGGCCCTGACAATATCACCCGGCCCTATCTTTTGGAACGTTGGGAAGCCAGCGAAGATGTGAAAACTTGGGATCTTTATCTCAAGAAAGGCATCAAATTTAACAATGGCGATGAACTGACGATGGATGATGTTCTCTTCACTTTTGGTGAATGGCTGAATCCTGATGTTGGTTCTTCGATGCTAGGTCTGCTTTCCTATTTAGATGGTATGCAGAGCGTGGAGAAAATAGACGATTATCACATTCGTCTTCATCTCAACTCTGGCAACATCGGTGTGCCCGAGCATCTCTTCCACTATCCCGCCGTTATCCTTCATCGCAGCTTTGAAGGTGATATCATCAAGCAACCTATCGGCACCGGTGCCTGGATTTTGAAGGAATACGCCGAAGGTGAACGTGCTGTTTTCAATCGCCGTGAAGATTATTGGCAAATGGGTGCCGATGGTAAACCCCTGCCTTATCTCGACGAGTTGATCTTTGTTTCCACCGACAAGGATGCCGGTGTTGCTGCCCTGCAATCAGGCCAGGTTGATAGTCTGTATGATCCCCGCCCTGCTGACTATCTCGCCCTCAAAGACCTGGACTTCCTCTCCGTTTATCCTGTTGCCACTGCCCAAGCTTTGATCTTGCGCATGCGTGTAGACATGGAACCCTGGGATGACAATCGCGTGCGCACTGCCCTCAAACTCTGCCAGGACCGCGCCAAGATTTTGCAGCTCAGCTACTTCGGTGAAGGTATCCTCTCCATCGATGCCCACATGTCACCTGTGCATCCTTCCTACTGCGAAAAGCCCATTCCCGAATATCAACCGGAGAAGGCCAAAGCATTGCTGGAAGAATATGCCAAAGAAAAAGGCATCGATCTCCCTCTCAAGGTCACCCTTTCTACCAAGAATGACCAGAACGAGCCCGACATTGCTCAGGCTTTGAAGGAGCTGGCAAAGCCCGCCGGCTTTGATATTGCCCTGGATATCACAGAGCCGGGTGGTTACTGGGATCGTTGGACAGAAGTGCCCTTGGGCATTACCTCCTGGACGCATCGCCCCCTGGCGACGATGGTACTACCTTTGGCTTACACCAAAGAGTCGATCGGAGCCTGGAACGAAACGCGTTGGTATGATGACGAGTTCACAGCCTTGCTGCGTCAGGCTGAGGCTACACTCGATGTCGAAGCTCGCCGCGGCATCATGTGCAAGCTCGAGGACATCATGCAGGACCATGGCCCCATTGGCAATAGCTACTGGAAGAATGTATGGACCATCGTTCGTTCTGAATTCAAGAACGTGAAGGCCCATCCCACGGCCTACTATCTCATGAACGACGTCTGGAAAGACGTTTAATGGTTGGATACTGAATAGAGGGAGCAGGGGTGTGTCACCTTTGCTCCCCCTATTCCAATTGGGTAACAAAGGGGTTTCATAAACGTATTCGTTTATATTCAGGGAGTTTGCTATGGCACGATTTATTTTTCGTAGTATCATTTCTACAATCATCACGATGTTGCTGGTCTCTTTGACGCTTTTTTTATTGTTGGAAGTGGGCAGCGGTGATGTCACCGTTAAAATTCTTGGCATCGAATCGACACCGGAACAACGCGCCTCCTATCGTGCCCAGTTGGGTCTCGATGCACCCGCCTGGCAGCGTTATCTTGATTGGTTGATCGGCAATGATTTTCGGGCTAAGAAGCTCGTAGGATATCCTTTGGTAACCGTCCAGAATCCCCAAACCAAGGAAATGGAATGGTGGGCCGATGTGAATGGCCAATTGACTCGTTGGACCATGAAGGAAGGCCGCTTGCTCGAATTACACCGCCAACCCGATGGCTCGGCCACGACCCACATTGTGGGCGGGGGCTGGCGCACCGATAAAAATGGTCAGGAGATATTCTGGGGGGTCGATACCGATAATCGCGCCGTGAAGTGGGTGCGCGGGGCTGGCGAGACGGTTTGGGTACGGACAAAGGCCGGGTTCCGCAAAGAGGGCGACGGGCCGCGACAATACATCCCCTTACGCAAAGGTCTGCTACGCGGCGATGCCGGTGAATCGCTGCAAACCGGGCGTCCCGTAGCTGTTACCCTCGTCCCCCGTGTGCGCAATACGCTGGTATTGGCCGGGGTTGCCTTCCTCTTCATCATGCCCCTCGCCCTATTTTTTGGTATTCTTGCCGGTATCAACGAGGGGAAGCCGCTCGACCGTACGATTTCGATTTTAGGGCTGGGGGCCACGGCCACGCCTGAATTTGTCAGTGGTATTTTTCTGATCCTGATTTTCGGAATATGGCTGAAAGTGCTGCCTGCTGTAGCGCTTTTTACCAGTCCTGATGCCATTTTCGAAAATCCCAAGTTGTTGGTATTACCGGTGATGACGTTAACTCTGGTCGAGCTGGGCTATGTTGCCCGTATGACCCGTGCCAGTATGGTCGAGGTGATGGCTGCTCCCTATATCCGAACCGCCATCATCAAAGGTATGCCCTATCGCCGTGTTGTTTTCCGACACGCCCTACGAAATGCCCTCATGGCTCCTATCACTGTGATCATGCTCCATGTGAACTGGCTGGTGGGCGGTGTGGTCGTCGTAGAAGCAATTTTCGGCTATCCTGGTCTGGGAAAATATATTTATGATTCTGCCATTTTTGGTGATCCCAATGCTGTGGAAGCGGCGGCCATGTTGACTGTGACCATTGCCATCATTACCCGTCTCGTCGGGGATCTGGCTTATACCTTCCTCAACCCGCGTATTCGCTATGCCTAAGCTTTGAAAGGAGCAGTATGATGACAGTAACAGCTTCAGACCTGGGCGTTGCGAAGCGTCCTTCACGTTTACAGAAGATTTGGGATAGCGTCTCACTTGTTTTCAACTCCCGCATCGGCACTGCAGGTTTGATCATTGTCGTGTTTTGGGTTGCGATAGCTTTCTTGTCCCTGGTATGGACGCCCTATCCCCCGAACTCCTCTCTCTTCAAACAAAACCTCCCGCCCAACACCACCAATTGGCTGGGAACCGACCATTTGGGTCGCGACACTGCTTCACGTTTGATGCAAGGGACGCAGGTTATCCTGCTTAAAACTCGCTTGCCTGGTGATTCTCGTGTTTCCATACCCGGTGGTGTAGCCTTGTGGGGCGTGTTTGGCTCCCTGCTTTTGGGCTCCATTTTGGGCCTGAACGCCGGCTATCGCGGGGGCTGGTGGGATCAGGTGATCATGCAAGTGTTAGATGCCTTGATTGCCTTTCCTGTGATCGTGCTTTATTTAGTGATTATCGCTGCCCTGGGGCAGGGGGATCTGGTGGTGATTTTGGCGATCACGATCACGGGGGCGCCAGGCGTGGCGCGTCTGGTACGCAGTCTAGCCCTTGACATCAAGACGCGTGACTACATCCGTGCCGCCGAGACCCGTGGCGAGAGCATCTCGTACATCATGTTTCGGGAGATATTGCCCAATGCCAAAGGGCCATTGTTGGTCGATGCCATGTTGCGCGTTGGATATGCCATCTTTGCCATTGGTACCCTGGGCTTTTTGGGTATTGGCTTGCCACCGCCAGACCCGGACTGGGGCAGCATGGTCAACGAGGCTCGCCGTAACATTTTCATCAATCAATGGGCCGTCATTTTCCCCTCTCTCTCCATTGCTTCCTTGGTCATTGGCTTGAATCTGTTTGCCGACGGCCTGCGTGAAGAACTTACCCGTTACCAGAATTAGCGAGGCGTAGATATGGCAACAGAAATCACCTACGGCCATACCGGCCCTGTTCTCAAATTAGAAAATGTCGCCATCGCTTACAAAGTGCGCGGGGGCGAGATCGAAGCGGTGCAGAACGTTTCCTTCGAAATCAACCGCGGTGAATCGCACGGCATTGTGGGCGAATCTGGCTGCGGTAAGAGTACGGTCGCCTGGGCCATTGTCAACTTTTTGGGTGCCAATGGCTATGTCAAACGAGGAAGCATCAAATTCCTCGGCCAGGAACTGGTAGGCAAGCAGGGCGAAGAATTGCGTAGGCTGCGTGGGGATCAAATCGCCATGGTCTACCAGGACCCCATGCAAGCCCTGAATCCTTCGATGCGCCTGGGCGATCAGTTGAAGGAGGTGCTCACCGTGCACCGGGGCATGTCGGATGCAGAGGCGGAGAAGCGATGCATCGAGATGCTGGAGCGGGTGTACATGCCCGACGCCGCCAACATGATGAAGCGCTTTCCCCACCAGATATCGGGGGGGCAGCAGCAGCGGGTGGTGATCGCCATGGCTTTGCTCAACAACCCCGCCTTGTTGATTATGGATGAGCCCACAACGGCCCTGGATGTGACTGTAGAAGCAGCCGTTCTCGACTTGATTTCCGAGCTGCGGCGAGAATTCGATACCGCCATCATGTACATCACCCATAACCTGGGTGTCGTCGCCCGTGTCTGTTCGAAGGTGGGGGTGATGTATGCGGGTGAGATGGTAGAACGTGGTCTGGTAGAGCAAATATTCAAGCGTCCCCAACATCCTTACACCCAGGGATTGATGCGCTGTGTGCCCAAACTGGGCGCCGACAAGGCCAGCAGCATCCTCTATCCCATCCGGGGACGTGTCCCCCCACCCAACAATCGTCCTGCCGGCTGTATCTTTGCTCCTCGTTGTGATTACACCCAGGAGCGCTGCAGCTTGGAGCGTCCGCAATTACGGCAGATGCCGAATGGCGTGCAAGTGCGCTGTCATTTTGCCGAAGAGATTGATCCTTCACAATGGCAACCTCATGAAGATGTCGAATTACCTTCTGCCCGGCCGGAAGTGACCACAGGAGAACCCATCCTCGAAATAAAGCATCTGAAAAAGTACTACGAAGTGAAAGGCTCCTCGCTCAAGGATATCATTGGTCTGGGGGAAAAACGGTACGTCAAAGCTGTGGAGGATGCCACTTTTACCGTGAGGAGGGGCCGTACCCTGGGCGTAGTGGGAGAGTCTGGCTGTGGTAAGAGCACTCTGATCAAAACTATCATTGGCCTGGAAAAAAGTACCGACGGCGAGGCCAAATTTATGGGTTTCGATATCACTGACGATATCTCCAGCCGTGATATCAAACTGATCCAAGAATTACAGATGGTTTTTCAGAATCCGGATTCGACCATGAATCCCTCCTACACAGTCGGTCATCAAATTGGCCGTCCCATGATTCGTTTCAAGACTGTACCGAAAAAACAGGTACGGGAAGAAGTGATGAAGCTCCTGCGGGCCATGCGTCTGGGGGAGAATTACTACGATCGCCTTCCCCGGCAATTGAGCGGAGGCGAAAAGCAGCGTGTGGGTATTGCCCGCGCCCTTGCCAGCCACCCCGACCTGGTGCTGTGTGATGAACCGGTCAGTGCTCTCGATGTTTCTGTGCAGGCGGCCATCCTCAATCTATTACTCGATATCCAGCATGATCTGAATACGACCATGGTTTTCATTGCCCATGATCTCAGCGTCGTGCGCTTTTTCTCGGATGACGTCGCCGTCATGTATCTGGGGCAGATTATGGAAATCGGTCCTGCCGAGGCCATCTATGCTCCACCCTACCATCCTTACACCGAAGCCCTCCTCTCTGCCGTTCCCATCCCCGATCCTACGGCCGAGCAAAAGCACATCCGTTTGCCGGGATCGGTGCCCAGTGCCCTGAACCCGCCCAGCGGCTGTCGTTTCCACACGCGTTGTCCGCGCCGTCATCTCGCCCCGGATGGGGGTAGTGTCTGCGCAACTGACACACCACCCTGGCAAGAGGCGGGAGACGGTCACAAGATATTCTGTCACATTCCTATCGAGACCTTGCGCACCTTCGAACCTGTCATTACTCCGAAAAAGGGGGATTAGACCCATGTTAGTCAAAGACATTATGACCCGTCATCCCATCACAGCCTCGCCGGAAATGCCGGTTACCGAGGCCCAGGGCATGATGGCCGAAAATCATATCAGGCATCTACCCGTGGTCGGTGATGGCAAACGACTGTTGGGTTTGATTACACGTCAACGTCTCTCCCTCAAAGCGGATGAGTTGGGGAGCCTGAATGTGTGGGAAATTACGCGTCATATCTCGCAATTGACGGTGAAACAAGTGATGCTGAAAAAGAGGCAGGTCATTACCATCGCGCCCGATCGTACGGCCGAACGTGCTGCCCGTGTGATGACAGATCATAAAATCAGTGGTCTTCCTGTGATCGAGGAAGATGTTGTCGTGGGTATTCTCACAGAGACAGACCTGCTAAAAGCCTTTCAGATCATGTTGGGCTTGCCCATGGAAGGAGTGCGTGTCACCGTGCGTATGCCCAACCGCAAGGGCGAATTCAACAAACTTTCTGCTGTCATCGCCCAGAGAGGGTGGGGTGTCACCGGTATGGGCAGTTTTCCCACGCCCCGCAGCCCCAACCACTACGATCTTGTCCTCAAAATCCCTGATGTCGATATCGACGAGGTGCGAGAAGCCTTGTCGGCTATCCCGGATCAAGAAATTGTGGATATCCGTACCGTGGTCTGAGTACCTTTGCTAACCGTGTCTTCTTCCATCATCACAGACATTCTCGTGCTCCCACACGGACGACTGACGCCCTCTCCACGGGCGTCGGTCGCTGTTGTGATCGATCATCGCCATATTGTCTGGAGTGAGTGTGTGTCTGGAGGAGAGGGCGCTGATATCGAGAGAAGTGTTCGTGAGGTCGTGGCACCCGTCTGGGTTGGCCGGCATTTGCAGGAGTTCG
>JAADFV010000014.1 GCA_013152695.1 Chloroflexota bacterium
CCCGGCCTCCGGTTCGGACTCGGGCGTCTCTTCAACCTCAACCGTCGTTTCAGGCACAGGCTCGGTGGCATCCGCGCTCACTTCTTCTGCCGGTTCTGGTTCGGTCTCGAGCTTGACCTCAGGCGCCGCTTCAACTTCGGCTGTTGGCTCAGGCGCAATCTCACTTCCTTCCGCACCGACCTCTTCTGACTCAGGTTCAATCTCAGGCTCGGTTGCTTCGCTTGAGGGGCTCTCGAGGGTTATGGGCGCCTCATCCAGCACCTGGCGCGCCCCTGCCACTGCCTGCTGAATCTCAACCTCGACCTGTTCAGGTGATTCAACCACAACGGCGCGCACATGTTCACTGGCCGCGGCAATTGAAACACGCACTTCTTCAGCAGCAGCATCGACATTACGGGCATGTATTTCCATGCGGCCTTCCAGAGCATCGACCACTTCATCCATTTCGTCTTGTAAAGGCGTGGGGACAGGAGGGAGGATGGGTGTGAGTCTGCTGAGGATGGAGTGTTCCTCCATGAGGATTTCCTTGCCCTCCAGCAAAGGCTCGACTTCCGCCTTGCGGGCAAGATCTATCGTCTCAGAAGGCTCGGCTTCAGCAACCGCAGAAACAGGAGCCTCTGTCTCGACTTCTGCTTCAGTCTCTGCTTCGATCTCGGGCTCGGTAGGCTCTTCGGTACCGGCACCAAGCATCAGTGGCTCTGCTTCGGCCAGGGGCAAGGCGCGACTATAAACGCTGGCCAGGATAGCACCGGCCTGCAACAGCGGCATCTCGCGGCGCAAGGGAGTCTCACTTTGTTCCCACAATTCGTGTAGGGCCGGATAATCCCATTCGGCAGTGATGACGCCCTCAGCAATGGGACTTCCCACCTCGACCATTACGCCACTAAAACGAGGGGTAAACTCGAGGGGCGCAAAAATCGCGCTTTTGCCCACAAAGGGAGGGGCATCCGCACCGGCAAAGGGATCTGGCCCCACCAAAAAACTGACCATGCCATAGAGCTGATTCTCCTGACAGCGTGCCAACGCCGCCTGGCGGATTTTATGATAGGTGGCAGGCTTTGTCACAGCGCCGACGACGAGGAGCATATCGGCCCCCTGATAGGCGAGGATACGAGCTGGCTCCGGGTAAAGGACGTCATTGCCCAGGAGAATTCCCAGGTTGCCTACGGGCGTGGGAATCACCCCCCATCCTTCTGCGGCCTGCGCCATTTCCCTATCCCGTGGCGCCAAGACCACTTTGGCCTGTTTTCCCAGGAGAGAACCATCGGGACCAAAAACGAGGGAGACGTTGCGAATCGCGCCTGAGGTTGCGTCCCACTCATACATACTCCCGGCGACAATGGTCATGTCGTAATGTCGGGCCAGGGAGGAAAAAGCACTGTAATAGGCGTCATGCAAGGATTCCGGCATCTCTTGCAGATATTGCAACAACGATTTATGTAAATCCGCCTTGACAACATTAGCAGCGCTACTTGCAAGTTTGGACTTTGTGCGTTGCCAAAAACCACGCTTCCGCTTATGGGTCTGTCCGGCTGTTTTGAGCAACGAATTACGCCATCCCGAAAAACTGGGAATAGCCGTTGCCAGGCCGCTTAGCTCCGGAAACAGCGCCAGGCTCGCACCTTTAGCCTGAGCTGTCCGCAAAAATCGGTGCAAATAAGCATCGAATTCATCCGGAGTCTTCGGAACGATCAAACGGTGTTGGATACAAGCAACAATAGGTTTATCCATAAAGACAATCACTTGCTAAGAGGAAAAAGCGGAGAATGGGGGAATGATCGAGGGCATAAACATCACACCATTCATTTTATCACGATCTCAGGGAAAACGGTAGCGAGTGCAAAAAGTTGACACTGCATCAATTTAGGCGGCGCGGAGCAAGTGCCTCGCACTTTAATCAGCGAAATTTCATGCAACACCGCCTAAACGGATACAGTCTTCGAAAAGTTGGAGACCTCGCCGTTAGGGTATCACCATGATTTTCGGTATAATAGCGGGGATTATGTCTCACCTCTGAAATTCATCTCTTATCGGATGTCCATTCATGCATCTTGCACGTGTTATCGGCACCCTTGTTGCCACCCAAAAATATACCGGTCTCGAAGGCATCAAGTTTCTTGTGGTGCAGCCGCTCGATCGCCAGCAACGAGCCATCGGCGATCCTCAAATTGCTGCTGACGCTACGGCCCAGGCCGGCCCTAATGAGCTTGTTTTTACGATTGCCAGCCGCGAAGCGGCTCTGGCTTTGCCGGAAACTTTTGTACCGGTAGACCTGGCAATCGTCGGCATTGTCGATGACGTCCAAATGACAGCGGAGGTGGAGTGATGTATGTCGGTCGGGTGGTAGGGACGGTCGTTGCCACAATCAAGCATCCCGCCTATGAGGGCTATAAACTACTGACCGTGGCACGTGAAGGTCTGGATACTGGCCTGGATAGCAAGTATGACATTGCCCTGGATACTGCTCAGGCTGGGATAGGAGATCGTGTTCTGGTGCTCGATGAAGGTAATGGCGCTCGCCAGGTACTGAATATGGAACCCTGGGGGCCTGTACGCGCCGTCGTCGTGGGCATCGTCGATGAGGTTGAGATTTCAGATGATTAGCGGCGGTTATCAGACACCAACATCCCGGCCCCAGCCACGTCGTACGGAGCAAGATTGGCGCCAGGAAATCGTGCAAGTCTGCCGTTTGATGTGGCAGAAAGATTATCTCGCAGCCACCGACGGCAATGTCAGTGTACGCCTAAGTGATGATCGTTTCCTGGTCACACCCAGTGGCCTGTCCAAAGGATTTATCACCCCGGATCAGCTTTTGATCATCGACTGGGATACAAAACCGGTGGGACCCCGCTACGGGGCTGCTCGCGAGCTCCGCCCTTCTAGCGAAATCTTACTTCATCTCGAAGCCTACCGTCGACGCCCAGACATCGTCAGCGTCGTTCATGCCCATCCGCCCATAACTGTGGCCCTCTCTGTGGCTGGTGTCTCTCTGGCCCAGTGCATTTTACCCGAAGTCGTGATGACTTTGGGCCTGATCCCCACCAGTGACTATGCTACTCCGGCTTCACCGGAAGGGCCCTTGGTAATCGCAGGGCTAATCGAATCTTATGATGCCATTGTTCTGCAACGCCATGGCAGCGTTACCGTCGGTGCCACCGCCTGGGAAGCCTACCTTAAGCTGGAAAAAGTAGAGCATACGGCTTTGATTACGAAAACCATTCTGGAATTGGGAGGACATGCCCCCATGCCCCCGGATCAGGTGGCAAAAGTGGCAGAATGGCGAGCATCACGAGGCTTGATGCAGGGAAGTCAGGCAAAGGATATTTGCGAGTCCTGTGGGGTGTGCCAACTGCAGGGGAATCATTAGAAAAACTTCGCCACTGTGAGTCAAGAAGTAGGACGTGATCGAGCACAGAAAAAGGGAATAGCAAAGACCTGAGACGATCGTAAATAAGTCCCGGCTAGGATGACTGCGTAGCCTAGCCCAGGGTCGAGCCGATCAACTGCGGCCTTCCCCGCAAGAAATCGACGATAGGCGTCATTTTCTTGCCTGCCAACTGCACACTTTCCAGGACGAGAAGGCCTGCACCGGTACCCACGGCCGCGCCCTGCTCCCAGGCAATGACCTCACCCGGCTGGGCCTGGCCCTCAGCCACGGTCGCTTTCCCCAACTTGAGTACTTGACCCTGCCAGGTCGTGTGGGCACCGGGCCAGGGCTGGTAGGCGCGCACCATGCGCTCGATGAAGGACGCCGGCTGGGTCCAGTCGATGAGAGCCTGCTCTTTGCGCACGAGACGGCAAAGTGTGGCATCCTCGTCCTCTTGAGGCCGGGGCGTCAGTTGCCCTTGCAGGTAACAGGGCAAAATATCGAGCAACAACGAGGCCCCTTGCTGAGCCAAACGCTTACTAAGGCTGCCTGTAGTATCGTCAGAGTGGATGACCATGGCTGCCTGGGCGAGGATGGGGCCGGTATCCATGCCCTCATCCATACGCATGATTGTGCAACCACTGAGGGTGTCTCCAGCCAAAATGGCAGCCGTAATCGGCGAGGCCCCCCGCCAGCGCGGCAGTAAGGAAGCATGGACATTGATGCAGCCATGCACGGGCAGATCGAGAACGGCAGGGCGCAAAATTTGGCCAAAAGCAGCGACGACAATCAAGTCAGGACGAAAGGCAGCTAGATCGGCAACAGCCTCGGGATCGCGGAGGCTGGGCGGTTGCAGGATGGGGATATCGCTTTTAAGCGCTGCTTCTTTCACGGGCGACATACGTAATTTCCGCCCGCGGCCGGCCCGACGATCAGGTTGCGTAACCACAGCAACCACGTCGAATGCAGGATGGGCGAGGAGTGCTTGCAGGGAAGGCACGGCGAATGCAGGTGTTCCCATGAAAATGACTCTGGTCATCGTTACCTCAAAGGACTCGTCATACTTCAGTTTTTCTTCAGCAATGGGATGAGTTCTGGTTGCTGCGTGGCCTGACGCAGTTGCCCGCAGCCAGCACTAATCTCGATGCCACGACGCAGACGCATGGTGGTGTTGATCCCAGCCTCCTGCAGGATGGCTTGAAACTTTTTTGCCTGGTCGGGAGGAGAGGGCTGGTAGGGGGAGTTGGGAATAGGATTGAGCGGGATGAGATTGACGTGGCAATTAAGGTCGAGTAGAAGATCGACGAGTTGCTCGGCATGTTGGGGAGCATCGTTGACCCCTGCTATCAAAGCATATTCGAAGCTGATGCGACGGTTGGTTTTCTTTTGATAGCGATGGCAGGCTGCCAGCAGTGCTTCCAGAGGATATTGTTTGTTGATGGGAACGAGCTGGTTTCGCAGGCGGTTGTTGGGGGCATGAAGGGATACTGCCAGACGTACGGGCAGGTCTTCTTCCCGGAGACGGTCAAGCATGGGAATGAGTCCCACGGTAGAGATGGTAATGTTGCGCACCGAGAGGGCAAAGGTGTCGGGATCGGCGATGGCGCGCAGGGCCTGCATCAGAGGGGGGTAATTGGCCAGGGGCTCCCCCATCCCCATGACCACGACGTTGGTGAGGCGACTGGGGCGCTCGACACGCAGAGTCCGGTCGTCATCTTGGCGACGCAGCCAGCGTTCGAACCAATGTACCTGGGCGATGATTTCACCGGCACTCAGGTTGCGCGCCAGCCCTCCTTGCCCCGTGGCACAAAAGGTGCAGCCCATGCCGCATCCCACCTGCGTGGAAATGCAAACTGTACGGCGCCGGTTGTAGAGCATGAGTACGACTTCGATGGTGTTGCCATCGGGCAGGCGGAAGAGGGCTTTACGCGTGAGACCGTCTTCACTGTCTATTTGCGTGATAAGCTCAAGCGGCGAAATGAGCATTTCGGCGGCTATACGTGCTCGCAACGCTTTGGGCAAGTTGGTCATCTCCTCGGGTTCGGTGACGAGATTTTTGTGCAGCCACTCGTAAATTTGGTCACCGCGATAGGGAGGCTGGCCCCACGTTTGCATGAGAACACGCAGGTCGGCGCGGGTGTAGTTAAGGAGGTTGGATAAGGAGGGAGCTGGCGTCATGATCTCGTTTTGGGAGGAGAGGAGTGGTTGAGAAGGGCGCGCAAATCGGGAACGATCCAGTCGGGACGAGGGTTATAGGCCTCTGCCTGGGCCTGCGTAGTAACGCCGGTCAAGGTGCAAATCGTGCGAAGACCAGCACGATGACCACCAAGGATGTCAGTACTCAGGCGGTCGCCAACCATGACGGCCTGGTCGGCACTAACGCCAAGTCTCGCCAGGGCCTGGAGGAAGAAATTGGGCTCGGGTTTACCGATGATGGTGGGGTGCTGGTCGGTGGCTGCTTCGAGCAATGCCACCAGTGCGCCGGCGCCGGGTAATTCTCCCCGCTCGCCTGGCCAGGTGCGGTCGGGATTGGTAGCCAGCCAGGGGCATCCCCAGCGAATGGCCAGGGTCGCCTCCCCCAATTGTTCGTAAGTGACATGCTGGTCAAGACCACTGACAACCCACTGTGCTTCTTCGGCCCGGTTGACAATCTCGTAACCAGCATTGCTTATGGCCTGATGCAAACCCTCACCGCCGACGATGAGAACGCGTTGGGGCGGTGGTGCCTGGCTTTTTAAGTAAGCCGCCGTGGCCTGCGCCGAGGTAAAGACTCTGTTCTCCTCGACAACGATGCCCATTTGGGCAAGACGCGCGATGATCTGGGTCGGGGTTTTGGTGGCATTGTTGGTAAGAAAGAGGAAGGGACGTTGGCTCTCTTGCAGGGTGCGAATAAAAGCGTCAGCAGCAGGCAGAGGTTTGGCGCCACGATAAATAACGCCATCCATGTCGATGAGCCAGGCTTGTATCGAGTCAAAAGGTGGTTTCAATGTCATGATGTTGGATGCTCGGGAGTATTTTCAAGATCGATTTCACTGATGTCATGTTCGACATCGTAGGCTGCTGTGGCAATCGCCCAGGCAACAATGCCCCAGCTACCACCACTGATCAAAATTGCCATAAGGATGCTGGCAGCACGGGGGGGGACGACACCACGAAAGATGCCGATTACAGCGAAAAGAATACCGATACTGGCAGCAATGAGCCCGACTTTAAGGGGGCCGCGTAAATTTTTGAGTTTCATGTTTTTCAGGAAGAGGAGAAGGGCGGTTGTTCGAAAGTGGAAGTGAGAAAGACCTGGTTTGCGCAGGCCTGACTTACGAACGTGAACGTAAGAGAGGAGGAACATCGCCGGGGGGAGAGGTGGAAGGTCGGATTCCTTGTCCTGCCGGCTGGATATCACGCACCAATAATTGCAGGGAGCGTTGCCCCTGCCAGTTGTTCTCTTCGAGATGAAAAGCGATATCGATGCGCATAGGAAGTTGGGCGGCAAGGTCTCCCTTGCCAAAGGCGATGGCATCGAAGGTGGTCATACCATCGCTCACCCGAAGTTTCAGGTGGTTGCCCTCAGCACCTACACGGCGATAATCACGCACGAATACATCGGATATGGCGAGAATAGGCGGTTGGTTCTCAGCGCCGGTAGGCTCCAATTCACGGAGCTTGCCCAGCAGGGCGTAGTCCAAATCTTGCAGGCTGAGAACGACATCGATCGGAATTTTCTGGACGCGTTCGTAATCAGCCAGTTGCTCGGCTGCGATTTCATTGAGGCGCCGGCGGAGTTCAGGAAGCCGGTCGCGGCGGATGGTAAAGCCAGCGGCTGCAGCATGGCCGCCATAACGCACGAGGATATCACGGCATTGGTCGAGGGCGTTGGTAATGTGAAATTCGGGAATACTGCGGGCCGAACCCCGTACTTCATCTCCTCCCAGTTCTGCCACGAGCGCCGGTCGATAGTAGGTCTCTTTGAGGCGACTGGCGACCAAACCGACAATGCCCGGCACCAGGCGTTCGCGGCCCAGGAGGATGACTTGATCGGAGGGATGTTCACCTAGCTCGGCCAGAGCCCAGCGTACGGCCTCTTGTGTAAGCTGTTGACGTTCGCGGTTGAGGTAGTTGAGTTCATCGGCGAGGTCTTCTGCTTCGGCATCGTTTGCGGCCATGAGCAAATCGTAAGCAAGACCGGCACTACGCAGACGTCCGGCGGCATTGAGGCGTGGCCCCAGGCGGAAACCAATGGCGGTGGCATCGATTTGCCCTATTTCTACGCCCGCGCGTTTGGCCAAGGCCCGCACGCCCGGTCTGCGCCCTAAATTAAGCTGCTTAAGCCCTCTTTGCACAAGGACACGATTTTCGTGCCGGAGTGGCATCATGTCGGCCACAGTACCGAGGGCAACGAGATCGAGCAGGTCTTCTTCCTCTAAGGTCAACGGCTGCGCTGCAATCGGTTCTTGTTTTTCCGCACGTAAAAGAGCTTGCGCCAGTTTGAAGGCAACACCGACGCCGGCCAGGGCATCGAAATGATTGGGAAAAATCTGCTTGTAACGACAGTCAGATTGGCGAGGATTCACAACGGTCAGGGCGGGGGGAAGTTTTGGCCCAATCGAGTGATGATCGGTGATGATCATGTCTAAGCCCAGACTATTGGCATGCTCTACCTCCGCCACGGCACGAATGCCGCAATCAACGGTAATTACGACCTTCATGCCTTGACGATGCAGCCAACTCAGGGCATCCATGTTCAGGCCATAGCCCTCGTCCACGCGGTGGGGAATGTATGGCATCACGTCTGCGCCAAATGCCTGCAGAGCTTGCACCAGCAGCACGGTCGAAGTAACGCCATCAGCGTCGAAATCACCATACACGGCGATGGGTTCATCATGCGCGATGGCCCAGCGGATACGTTGAACAGCCTCGGGTACGCCTTTCATACGAAAAGGGTCATCCGGGCGGACGCGTTTACCAAAATATTCGGCCACATCCTCCGGATCGGTAAGGCCGCGGTTATAGAGGATCTGCACAATGCTGGGGTGCAGCCAATTGAAGCGAGCCCGCAGTTGGGATGGTGCCGGTGTGGGAAGCAGCCAACGGGTGGGTATAGATGACAAGGTGGACTCCAGAGTAGGGAGTAAGGAGGGGTCGAGGAATTCTGCAGAGGCTCCGGTAGAGGAGAGGGCGTGGCATCAGAAGAGAAGGGGGGATGATGCGACGCCGTAGCAAGAATTGTTTGCCCTTATGACTTAGATGCGATCGACTTTGCCCACTGCTGCCTGCCATTCTTGGGCACGGCGACAGAGTGCCTTTTCGACATGAGGGGGGCACATGCTGCTGATGTCGCCGTGCAGAATCGCCACCTCTTTGAGGATGCTGGCGGAGAGAAAAGCGTGGTCGAGACTGGTCATCAGGGCACAGAATTCAATATCGGGGGCTAATTCTTTGTTAGTGAGGGCAATCTGAAATTCGTATTCGAAATCTGAGATGGCGCGCAGGCCACGTACCAGCAATTTTGCCCCCATTTCGCGGGCAAATTCTACGGTGAGGCCACTGTAGGGTAAGACCTGAACATTGGGGAGATGCGCCACTGCTTGGCGAAAGAGCTCGACTCTTTCTGCTGTGTTGAACATGAGACTCTTGCTGGGACGATCGTAAACTGCGACGATGACGCGGTCCCATAGCTGGGCGGCACGTTCTGCAATGTCGATATGGCCGTTATGAACGGGATCGAAGGTGCCGGGATAGAGGGCTGTGATCATGATAGGTCCATTTCCTGGGTCCAGAACTCGGTCGTTTGTTGGGCAAGGAGTGCGTGGTCGGGATGAGAAAGATGAGGGTCTTGCGCAAGAATGGCTTCTGCTTCGCGTCGTGCTATTTCGAGCAGACGGGTATCACTAAGACGAGCGAGGCGGAGGTCGGGAAGGCCGCTTTGGCGCGTGCCGAAGAATTCACCGGGGCCGCGCATACGTAAATCGATTTCGGCTAGCTCGAAGCCATCCTGGCTTTGTTCCATGGCCCTCATACGTTTGGAACTTTCATCGCTTTTGGGCTGGCTGACAAGGATGCAGTAGGAAGCATGGGAACCGCGGCCAACACGGCCTCTAAACTGGTGGAGCTGGGCCAGGCCAAAACGGTCAGCATTTTCGATGAGGATAACACTGGCGTTGGGGATATCGATTCCCACTTCGACGACCGCCGTACTGACAAGGATGTGATACTCACCGCCGGCAAAGGCACGCATGATCGCATCTTTTTCTTTGCCGCTAAGACGACCGTGCAAGAGACCGAGGTTGAGTTGGGGAAAGACCTCGGTCTGCAGGCGTTTGTGCTCGGCAATAGCAGCCTTGACGTCCTCGAGACGGTCGCTTTCATCCACCAGGGGATAGATGATGAAGGCCTGGCGACCGGCAGCAACCTGCTCACGAATGAACTGGTAGATGCGGGGGCGGGCGTCGGGTTTCACCCAGTAGGTTTTGATCGGTTTCCGTCCGGGGGGGAGTTCGTCGATGGCGCTGACATCCATGTCGCCGTAAATGGTAAGGGCGAGAGTACGAGGAATGGGCGTGGCGGACATGACGAGGGTATGGGGGGTATTACTGGCGTTTTCATTGAGACTGGCGCCTTTTTCGCGCAAAGCAGCACGCTGATTGACACCAAAACGATGCTGCTCATCTACCACGATCAGGGCAAGGTTGTGGAATTGTACCGTTTCCTGAATAAGAGCATGGGTGCCGATGAGGATATCGCTATCACCGGCAGCGAGGGCGTCAAGCAATTCCTGGCGTTTTTGGCCTGTTACGCTGCCGGTCAACAGGTCGACACGCAAGGGCCAACCGCGGCGAGGATGCAGAAGTTGGCCAAAAAGCTCCTGGAATTTACGAAAGTGTTGCTCGGCGAGGATTTCGGTGGGTGCCATGAGGGCAGCCTGGGCGCCGTTGCATACCGCGGCCCACATGGCCGTGGCAGCAATTACCGTCTTGCCGCTGCCCACATCCCCTTGCAGAAGTCGCGTCATGGGGTAGGGATGGGCTATGTCACGACGAATGTCGGCGAGCACGCGCTGCTGCGCCTGTGTAAGTTGGAAGGGGAGCTTTTCCAGGAAGGTCTGAAGATGGGCCTCATCTAATGGTAGGGGCTGGGCCGGTAGCTCTTGCCAGGCCCGACGCTGCCCCAAGACACCCAGTTGAATGATGAGAAGCTCATCGAAGG
>JAADFV010000015.1 GCA_013152695.1 Chloroflexota bacterium
AGGTCCAGCGATCCCCCTGCGGAGCTACCTCCGTACCGATGTGGGTGGTCGACACTACCGTGGCCCGACCATCCTCGATTTCCATAGACACAATCTGTGGTTCGGCAAACTGGGGGTTGCCGGGAAACACCAATACCACGTACCGATCCAAAATGGCATCGATACCCCGCCAAACCGCGTCATCATCCTCGTTTCCCGGTGTATGTTTGGCATCGCGCACGACAGCATCCTCGGCCCAAAGCTCGGCCAAGCGGTTGATATCCTGCGCCACCACCCCCTCGCTCTCCGCCTGCAGCAATCCTTTGATCGCTTGTTCATCCGAAGCGGGAATAGGTGTGGGCGTCCGCCCTTCGCGGGCATCAGGCGAAGATTGACGCTCGGGTGTCGTGCCACAGCCCATGAGCAATCCTGCCAGCAGTAAAATAATCGAGAAAAAATAAAGTCTTCGCATAAACGGGAGAACCTTCGTTGTCGATGAAAAAAGCAAATGGGCGATTGATTCGCCTGAAGTTTTTCGTAAATTCCACTCGCTGTTGGTAACCAGTCACAACTTAAATGCGACCGTACAAAACATCGTTTCCTGTCCGGACAAACTCTAGCATAACGAGCGCTGTGGCCTCTGTCAAATGTGGACAAATTGTCGCATTAGAGCTATCATTCTTATGAGCCTGCAAGCACTCAGTCATGTACCCCCCCAAGGGTCGGTGATACAGCGACGGGGTATGCCATGTCAGACAGTAACCAGTTTAAGCCCAGCTCGTCGCGCGCCATGAGAAAAGCTTGCCTCTCCCAATCCATTTCACATCCTTTAGGAGAAACCAATGCGAATCTTCAAACGACACACCTTGATCTTTGTCCTCATCCTCCTCTTAGCGTTCACTTTGTCCGCGTGTGGAGGCAAAGACAAAGAGGCAACAGCAGAACCAGAAACCGCTGCAACGACCGCCCCGGCTAACACACCGGTTCCGCCTACGAATACACCAATTCCACCCACCAACACCCCCGTTCCTCCCACCGATACCCCTGTTCCCGAGCCGACCGCAACCGAAGCGCCTGCCCCTGAAGCCACGACAGTCTCTTCGCAGGAAGAAACTTCCGGGCTGGCCACCATCGAGGAAATCGCCCAGATTCTCGATTCTTACCGCAGTAAAACAAGCTTCACAATCGAGATCACCTACCCTGATCAGACCGTCAAGACAGAAGAGATTTCTATCCTAACCGATTGGGTCAAAGCAGACAATCCTTTTGGCTACAACATGAGACTCTCCATGGAGAACATTGGTGAAGCAGACCCTGACGTTCCCAATTCCTTCAGCATCTATGCCATCGATGACACTTCTTACATTGGCTTTGGCGAGCAATGGATGACTACCCCTCGCGATGAGTCTCAATTCTCCGACATCCCCTTCTTTGCCAACACCGATGATCTCGTCAAGGACATGAAAGACCTCAAACGTGTCGGTAAAGAGAAAATCAACGGCATCAAAACCATCCATTACATCCTCGACGAAAAGAGTGTCATCGATACGATTCTCAACGAAGCCAACCAACCAGAAGAAGGTGAAATTACCTCCTTCAACGGTGACCTGTGGATCGCCGATCCTGATAACTACGTCGTCAAGATGACCTTCGAAAGTGAGATGAAAGATGTTACTGAAACCGATGAAAACGGCAATGAGATCCTGACCAACCAGGTCATCAAGTGGGACTATGAAATCACGGAAGTCAACACCGACTTCACCATCGAAGTACCCGAAGAAGCGCCAGCCCCCGGTGAAGTCAATGTACCCGGCTTTGCTCCCGGTGAATTCCCCATTCCGGCTGATACCGAAGTGCAAAACTCATTCGGCGGTCTCGTTCAGCTCCACTCGACCCTGAGCGAAGAAGAGGTCAACGCCTTCTATGATAAGGCCCTCGCCGACCTCGGCTGGGAAAAACAAGAAGGCTTCATGCCCTCCTGGACCAAAGACAATTTCGAATTCAGCATCCTTGTGACGCCTGATGAAACAGGTGAACTCGACATCATGATCATGAGCTCAGAAGGCATGTAACCCCTCATACACGATCCTTCGATTCACACCTTAATCCCCGCGTACGGCGCGGGGATTTTTCATTATTTCCGGCAATTGGGCGGTTTGGACGAAACGGCCCTCGAGGCGTACAATGCAGAAAACTTCATATTCACCTTTATACCTTCTGCCACCAGCCCTCCTCTACGTTCTGAATGGAGCTTTTCATGATACGCATTGTCACCGACACCACTGCAGGACTTCCCCTCCACATCATCAAGCGCCATGATATTGCCGTCGTTCCTCAAGTCATCATATTTGATGGAGAAGAATACCTCGAGCTGGAAGAATTAAGCCAGGAACAGTTCCTGGAGAAACTCGTCTCTTGCCATACTCTCCCTAAAACCGCGGCGCCGGCACCGGCCACCCTTGAAGCCATCTACCGTCCCTTCGTAGCGGCTGGTGACACGATTATCTCGATTCATCCCTCGGCCGAGCTCAGCGGCACAGTGCGTAGCGCCACCGTTGCCAGTCACGCCTTTCCCGGTGCCGATATTCGCATCATCGATACGCGTACCCTTGCCGGGCCATTGGCGCGGATGGTGCAACAAGCAGCCCTGTGGGCAGAAGCAGGTGTCGATGCCGATACGATCATGGCGCGACTCCACGACCTTGTGCGCCGTCAACGCATCTACTTTCTCGTCGACACTCTGGAATATTTGCAAAAAGGAGGGCGTATTGGCGGAGCTGCTGCCTTACTGGGTAGCATCTTGCAAATGAAACCCATTCTCACTCTGGTCGATGGCCAAGTCGCACCGGTTGAGCGCCAACGGACGCACAAAAAGGCCCTGGCCCGCATCAAGGAGCTCGTCATCAATGAATCCGCCCATGGCGATGATGCCCTGCTTACGGTTATGCATGCCAACACACTCAAACAGGCGGAACAGCTCGCCGCGGACCTGTCAGCCGCCCTAAACACAAACGATGTTTTGCTCATGGACTTAGGCCCTGCTATCGTCACCCATGCCGGCCCGGGCTCTCTAGCGGTCGGCTACTTTATTCCGGAGGTATCATGATTAAAGTACGTATTCTCGACACGAGCAAACGGGCAGATGTCAATGCCTGGATCCAGCTCCCCTACAAACTGTATGACGGTGACCCTTATTGGGTACCAGAAATGGTGGGAGATGCCAAGCAAACCCTCAATCGCCAAAAAAATCCCTTCTTCCTGCACTCATACGCTGACTTCTTATTGGCTGAAAAAGATGGCGAACCCGTGGGACGCATTGCCGTGCTTGACAACTCTCGCTATAATGAACTCCGTCACGAACACACCGCCTTCTTCACTCACTTCGAGTCGATCAACGACTTTGCCGTCGCCGAAGCACTCTTCAAAACAGCTTTTGACTGGGCACGCCAGCGTGGCCTCGATAAGATCATTGGCCCCAAAGGATTCCTGACCATGGATGGTATGGGCATGCTGGTCGAAGGATTCAACCATCGCCCTGCCATCGGCATTGCCTACAATCCACCCTACTACCATGACTTCGTCAAACGCCTCGGCTTCGAACGTGAAACCGACTTCATGTCCGGCTACCTCCCCGCCACTTACGAGGTTCCCGAACGCATCGTCAGGATTGCCGAAAAAGTGAAAAAACGCTACGGCTTCGAGATCAAAAACTTTCACTCCAAGAAAGAACTGGCCATTGCCGTCCCCAAAGTCATCGACACCTATAACCGAACCTTCACCGACAACTGGGAATATGTGCCGATCACGCCGGAAGAAGGAGAAGTCATTGCCAAACGTGTCCTACAGATTGCCATCCCCGAGCAAATGAAACTGGTCTGGAAAGATGACGAAATTGCCGGCTTCCTCATTTGTTACCCCGACATTTCCGCCGCTATCCAACGCTCAGGTGGCCGCCTCTTCCCCTTTGGCTGGTACTACCTCTTGCGCGAATTCAAACGCACGGAATGGGTCAACCTCAATGGTGTCGGCATTCTGCCCCAGTACCGCGGTCGCGGCGTCGATGCCATGATGTTCGTCGAGGCTTCTAAAACTGTACACGAAGGCGGCTACAAGCACGCCGAAATCGTGCAGATTGATGAAGGCAACGCCAAAATGCAGGCCGAGATGTCAACCCTCGGTGTCAACTTCTATAAACGCCATCGCATTTTCCACCGCGAGCTCTGATTAGCTATGCAATCACTTCCGATTACCAAAGCCATCATCCCTGCAGCCGGTCTGGGCACCCGCCTGCTCCCTGCCACCAAAGCTCAACCCAAAGAAATGCTGCCCGTGGGTCGCAAACCCGCGATCCAGTATGTCGTCGATGAGCTGCAAAAAGCCCAGTTACGCGACATTCTCATCATTACGGGACGCCGTAAACGCAGTATCGAAGACCACTTCGACGCCGATCCACCTCTGGTTACGGCGCTCAAACAAGCTGGCAACGAAGCCCTGCTCAAAGACCTCTCTTACCTCGAAGGACCCTCTCGCTTCTTCTTCACCCGCCAGAGTGAACCCAAAGGGCTGGGCCATGCCGTCAGCCTGGGGGCAGATTTTGTCGGGGATCAGCACTGTGTCGTTGCCCTCGGTGACAGTCTCATCGGCGGCGAAAATCCCGCCGCCCCCTTGCAAGCGATGATGGCTGCTCATCTCCAATTGAAGGCAGCGGCGATCATTGCCGTAGAAATTGTTCCACCCGAAGAAACCTTCCGTTACGGCATTGTCGATGTGGGAGGCGCCGAACCTACGCTGGATCAGCCCATGCGCATCCGCGAAGTCATCGAAAAACCGGCAGCCGGCACCGCCCCTTCCCAGCTTGCCATTGCTGCCCGCTACATCTTCAGCCCCACCATTTTCGAAGCACTCGGTCGCATCGTGCCCGACCACCGGGGCGAGCTCCAGCTTACCGACGCCATTCGCTGGCTCATTCGCATGGAACAACCCGTCTACGCCTGGCTTCTCGACCCCGCCCATAAACGCTACGACGTCGGCAACTTCGAGAGTTACTATCGCGCCTTTATCGATTTTGCTCTGGCCGACGAACGCTATGGCTACATGGTGCGAAAATACATCAAATCCCTGGCCTATGAACTCTAATCCCGCCCCTCTGCTCTGCACAGCACCGGGGCGCGCTGGCATCATTGGCAATCCCACCGACATGTATGGCGGGGCAGTGCTCTCCTGCTCGGTGGATATGCGCGCCCGTGTTCGTATCGACCCTGCCGACGAGCTCCTCCTGGAGACCAACGGCCAAACCATAGCCATCCGTGATCGCCGCGATCTTCGTCCTCGCCATGATCGCTTCGACATCCCCCGCGCCATTCTTGATTACCTGCACCTGCCGCCCTTGGCCTGCCGTATCAGCTACAGCAGCGATATCCCCATGCAAAGCGGTATGGCCGGTTCCACGGCGTTGGTCGTAGCCATGCTCAAAGCGATCATGGCCTGGATGGGCGAGAGTAGCAACCGCTATCGTTTGGCAGAGCGTGCCCGTTACATCGAGCTCAATTACTTAAAAGTCGTGTGCGGTTACCAGGATGCGTATATGGCCACTTTTGGCGGCCTGAACTACATGGACTTTCGTGGCAAGCAATACTACCGGGATGTAGAAGCGGAGCTTTTTGCCACTATCGAGCCCCTCCACCACCACATCGACCATCTTCCTTTTGTGCTGGGCTACACCGGCGTGCAGCATTCCTCACATGAGGTGCATAAGCCTTTACGAGAACGCTGGTTGGAGGGAGAACCGGCGATCGTACACAGCTACGAACGCATCACCGAAATTGCTCGTCTCGGTAAAAAAGCCCTGCTCACCGAAGACTGGAAGCTGTTGGGCGATCTGATGAACGAAAATCATGCAATTCAGCGTGATTTGGGCGGTTCTGGAGAAGCGAATGAGCGTTTAATCCAGGCGGCGCTGGCGGCGGGGGCATGGGGTGCGAAGCTGGCCGGTGCCGGTAGTGGCGGCACCATCATCGTTCTCTGGCCTGAAGATGATAGCGAGCCCCTACGCCGTGCCCTCACCGAGGCCGGGGCGACCGCCACTTATGGCCTGCGAATCGCCCCTGGCGTACAGTTGGAAACGCCCTCCGCCCCAGATAGCGGCTCCGCCTAACGTGCCGGTTCAACAACACATACCGGAAGCTATCACGGTGCATTGACGGACGAAAGCCATCTGACTCAGCCCAAGCGTTGTCTTTGTACACGCACTTGCGCGTATTCATTTGTACGAGCGGCCACCGTCACCGTAATCATGATGGGAATGCCGCGGTCGGGGTAGAACGTACGGAAATCTACCACCATTTGTTCACCTGCATCCAGCGCCACCTGATTCAGATCCAGGCGCTGTTCATTCCCGGCCGGATTCAGCAGAACCAGTACGAAGTTACGCCAGTCGCTGTACGGTAATCCCGGCTGTTCTGGCATCTTTTTGTTGACTAGATAGACCAGCACGCCCTCATCCGGAACGAATACGGTGGGGGGATTGATGTAGCGACTGGCCGCGGGGTTTTCGGGATTGTAACCGGGATCAGTACGTTTGTCTCCCACCACGTAACCGGGGTCGATGGTGAAATTATCGGGATGGATTTCACCCTTTTCGCTCCCCACGCGGCGGCGATACTCCAGTAAAAGGTAGATGTGCGCGAGCTTATCCACGCCGGGGAGGAGGGGCACCCTGGCTACCAACACCTCTGCCTCGCTGCCGGGCGGGGGAAGCTGAGGACTACCCAAAGGTGCCAGCTTGAGAGTGACATCATCTTCGCGCGCCAGGGCTAGACAGCGGTCGGGAATGAATCCCATGCGCAGTTTGGTGAAGGCAGACATGCCCTGGGGGTGGCTGCAAAAGAACTCCCGCGGCTTTTTGGGATGGAGATGATCGGCCATGGGATCCCACCAACCGATGTAAGGGGTGCAGTTGATGCTGCGGTCGCAGACGCCATGTTCTGACGTGCCCACCAGCCATTTGCTCTGGAGTTGCAGGTTATAGAGACAGTTGACGGCCCGTGCCCGTCCTTCGGGCGGGTCGGCATAGGCAGATTTTCGTCGCAGTCCGTGCAAAATATCGTGGCTAGCGCAACTGAGCGGGGCGTCGGTGCTGAACGCAGCCATCCCGCGGATGAACTGATCGTGGGCGGCGTACTGGGCTCTTTCCTGAAAATAGCGGGTGAAGGGATAGGTCTCGGCATCGATGATGCCTACTATTTTGCCGTTGCCGGCAGTTTGGAAGCAGGCCGGGTCGGCGAAGAGTTGTTCGTCGGCGGGGGAGACGTCACCAATGAAGAGATCGTACATGGGGTTTTTGCCCGTGGAAGGCAGGAAACCGGCGGCGCCGCGACCGTATTCATTGCCGGTGGCGTTCAGCACGACGAAGATGAATTTATCCTGATAGTCGATATCGGGATGGGCCGCCACCAGCCGTGCCATGATCTCCAGGATTAACTTGCGCACGGCCTCTGGATTTACCTCCGAGATATTGTCTGTTTCCATACCCACCAGCCAGCCGAAGTTGTAATCCTGGGGCATACCGGACAATTCGATTTCTGCGTACCCCTTTTCGCCCATGGCCGGGGTTTGCACCGGCCGCAAGGCCAGCTGGCCGTAGAAGTTCTCATCGTAGTAGGCGTTGAGTTGGCGGATGGGATCGTCTTTGCCGAATATCTTTTGCCAGTGTGGCCGCAGATCGAAGACGCGTTCGGGGCGACCACTGAAATTGACCAGTACCACCACGGTTTCGATGATGTTCTCTCGTTCGGGAATGAACTCGTTGCTGGTAATGATCCGGCTGTGGGGCGAGGGCGTGGCGGTTGGCTCTGGTGCGTGCGTCGGCGAAGGTGGGGGTGGTGTGGCCGGCTGGGGCGTGGGAGGTGGCATGGGGGTCGCGCTGGGAGGCGGAGGGGCAGTGCCGGCGGCAGGGAGAGGTGCTGTCGCCGCAGGCGTTTGCGCCAGGCGGGCGCGGCGGCCACATGCCACCAGCAGAAATTGGTAAAGTCCCAGTCCGGCCAGTTGCAAGAAACGCCGACGGTCGAGCACAACCTGTAAGACATCGCGGTTCATATTTTTTCTCCTGACATATAGACAGGCTTCAATGGGGGTGTTGGAGATCAAGGGGTGAGTACCACTGCCCGGATCATGTAGTCCAGGTTGGTTTTGGCTTCCCAGGGCCATTCCCAACTGCGACCATCGGGCGCGCTGGTGTCCACGCCCAAGGTGGGGGCATAGTCCTGGGTGTACTTGAAGCCGAGGTAGAAATCCTCGTTTAGGGTAAGGTTCTGGGCACTGAGATCGACCTCGAACCAACCATCTCCACTGGGTGTAGCCGTGATGGACGGGAAGAGGTCGTAGTGATCGGTATCCCACACATGTACTTTGATTGGCGCCACCGGTGCGATGAAATAGAAACGAGCCCGCAATAGTTTGGCGCCGCCCGCGGGTGGGGTGAAGCGCACGGCAAAGCCATTACCGGTATCGTAGGACTGGTTGGACTCGGCCGTGCCGTCGTCATAAGCGAGCTCGGTTTCCTGCGGGGGTGCCATCGTAACCAGGGGGAGATAAACCTGTGTGGTCGCCCAAATGCGAACTCGCACCTTTTCGGCCACCAGATCATCGGCAAAACGGTGCACACGAATCGTGTTGTTAGTCAGATTTTGCCAGTTGGCGCCGTGGTATGTGCCGTTGACTTCCATCCCACCATAAGCAAAACTTGTGATGCCCAGGTCTTCTCCTTGATAAGACAAGCGCACAATGTACGACTGGAGATTACCCTTGAGCCCATGAGTAAAGGTGATCGTCCGGCCCGCAGGCAGCGTACGCCAGCCACTGTCATAGGAGGGCGGATCTGGGCGGTTGATGAACAGGCGCACTTGATGGATGTTGACGTCATAGATGTTACGGCAGAACTGCACGCTCTCATTGGTGAGATACTGCAAGAACCCCCCTCGCAGCGTACCGCCCTCACTTTTGCCGCCCAGAGCGAATTGATGAATGGCATATCCAGGCAGACCCTGGTCCATAAACTTCATGCCGGTGGTATACGCGTTCACGTCTCCGCCCAGGTGATGGGTGATGGTGATGCACTTGTTCTGGCTGATACGTTGCCAGTCGCTGTCGTATGCTATGTCTTCGGGAATCCACACTCGCAGCCGTATCTGTCCCACCATCGGGTCATCGGGCAAACGAGTAACGCTAATGCTTGTCATCGTGAGATGATGCCAGAAAGCGCCGATCTCTTTCTGGTTCAACGTCATCCCCCCATAGCCCCGGCGGTGAATGCCCAACCCGCCATTTCGCGTATCGCGAAACCAGATATCCACAGCGTACCGATTCCAGTCGCCGCCCAGGTTGTGGGTGAAGGTGAGGGTCTGACCGGGAGCAATATCCACCCAGCCGCTGGACCAACTGTTGGTAGTTGGGGCCAGGGGTGGGGCCGAGCCGGGCACGAGGGGTTGGGCCAGGGAGAGGGCGCCGGCAAATGTCAGTAACAATAAGCTGGCGGCAAGCGTGAACACAAATAAGCTTTGTTTCTTCATGGTGGTTACTCCTTTGCAGGCGATGATGAATGTTATTTCATCACCATGGGCAGATAAAGCGGTGTCAGGGCCGCATTGATGCTGGCGGCGCTGACATTTTGCAAGACCGAAGCGCCCTGATAGCTGACATCCGTGCTGCGCCAGCTAGCGAAGCTGAAGCGGACCCAGCCTTGCTCAGACTGGAGGATGCGCAGGCGTAAACGGGCAATTTGCACCTGTCCTTGCGCCGGGGTGCTGCCCAGGGCGGTAGCCAGATAGTCGATGTGGCCGCGGGCCGGGTCCACACGGTTCAACAAGACCGTGTTCAGGGCGGGGCCGGGCTCGATGGCTGCAGCCGGCGCACCCTGGGCATCCACAACTTGCAGCAACGCCGGATCGAAGTCGAGATGGATCTCTGCGGCATCCACCGGCGTCGAACCGGTGTCCGCCAGCACATCCAGCACGATCACGTCGCCGGTGACAGCCGTCGTCATGCCGGGCACAAGGCTGAGGGAAACGGTGGCGGTGGGGGCAAGGCTGGCGTTCAACTCCAGGGGTGGGACACCATCCCGCAGTGATGCGGCGGTCATGCCCACGAGGATGTCACCTCGCTGGCCCAGATTGGCCTGCAACAGCGCCACATCATTCTGATCGATCAGACCGTCCTGATCGAAATCACAACGCACATCATACCCACTCTGCCCCCGCGCCGTGCCGTAACTCCGGGCCAGTAACGAGACATCGCGGATGTTGATGCGGTTGTCGCCCCAGGCATCGCCTTCGAGGAGCGTGCCCAGGTCCACGGTATTGAGGCCGGAGCTGAGGGCCGCGGGCAGGAGGTTGCGCAGGGTGTGCAGTCCTTTCAGACGCAGGCGATAGGCGCCCGGAGCGGCCATACCTGGCATGGCAAAGACACCGCTGTCATTGCTGTTGAGGCCGTACACATAAGCAGGGCCACGCTCGCCTGGCCGACTGAGGTTGAGCAGCAGGCGTGAG
>JAADFV010000016.1 GCA_013152695.1 Chloroflexota bacterium
ACCATCATTTTAGGCGGCGCAACATATCCAAATCGGTAAAACCACCAATACATTATGTAAATTATTGCCCTGATTTTAACTACACACTAGGTATGTTATGTAGCCTTCACACTTACTTCTTGACATAAATACTGTTACATTCTACATAAGTTCATCGTAGCTGGCGCAACGAGGATGTAAGGTGGAAAGAATTGATACAATGTGGATACACTTTCGACTACTGAATGAATTATCATGTTTGCCAAATTGCCTACAATCCCCCAAAACATGGTACTCTATTGTCGCGATTGGCGTTCCTAGCACCGCCATTTTCCCATACTTTAACCATTTGTGTTTCACTGTATCAATTTGAGCATAACCTTTATGTCAAGTAAAAAAGGTGTCCCCTCTTGGGCATTTTTCCTTCTCGGAAGTCTGTTCGCCCTTGTCCTCTTTGCCTTCGGGGCTGCTTCTGCCTGGCTATATTTGCACACGAGCAACATTCCCGTCTCCATCCCCGTGGTAGCAAGCACCTCTCCCCCACTCCTCACTGATGTCTTTGCCGAAGCCTGGCAAGTGATTGAGGAGGATTTCTACGGTGATCTCCCCTCCCCTACCGTCCGTACTTACGGGGCTATCAAAGGCAGTATTGCCACCCTCGATGATCCTTATACTTTTTTCATCGAACCTGAACCGGCAGGGCGTGAGCAAGAGGAATTGCAGGGGCATTTTGGTGGTATCGGCGCTTATTTAGTACTACACGAAGATGGTAGAATTCACCTCAACCCCATGATCGGCCGTCCAGCCGCCCAGGCCGGGGTGCAGGACGACGACATTCTTCTCGCGGTCGATGGAACCATGATTGACACTCCTGCCGACCTGGATAAAGTCACAGAGATGATCCGGGGTCCTGTAGGCACCGTTGTCCAGCTCCTCATCCTGCGAAACGAAGCGCAAATCACAATTGATGTTACCCGCCAACAGATCGAACTCCCTTCCGTTTCCTGGAGATTTCTCGAACAAGCACCAGACACTCTTTATATCCGCATCGAGCGTTTTAGCGAACTTACTTTAGACGAATTTACAGAGGCTCTGAGCCGGGCAGCGAGCGAAAAAGATGCCAGTGCACTCATTCTTGATTTACGCGGCAATCCAGGTGGTCTTCTAAAAACGGCACTTTCTGTAAGTGACGCCTTCATTGCTGACGGTCTATTGCTGATCGAACGCCACGCCGACGGCACAGAGCAGCGCTATCGTGCCAGCGAAAGCACTTTGCTCCCTGGCAACCTCCCTGTTGCTGTCCTCATCGATGGTGGCACCGCCAGTGCAGCCGAAATCGTTGCCGGAGCTCTTAAAGACCATGAGCGGGCAGTACTGATTGGCTTTAAATCCTACGGCAAAGGCTCTATCCAGCGCATCCATCGCCTGTCCGACCAGAGTGCTGTGCACGTGACCTTTGCCCGCTGGTTCACTCCTAATGATCATCAGATTGATGGTGTCGGTCTTCCTCCCGATGTTCCCTTGCCCGAGAATAGCGAGAATGATGAAGACCTTTTTATCACGACTGCCCTCGACTATCTTTCACAGTCGGCCACGCTTCCCTGAAGCGCGTTTTTCTGCTGACTTTGGTTCATAGATTTTGCCTCTGGTGCATTGTCGCCTATCATTACTTCTACAGCAGCGATGCCTCCCCCCTCCTGCCCTACCCCACTATCCATGCTACACCAACTTCCCTGGGCTTTGATCCCGTTTTTTGACCGCTAATCTCCTGCGGCCCACCTCTTCCCCGCTTTCGGTCACTCATTTTTAGTTAATCGTTATGTCAAGCAGCAACAATACATTTAGACTTATTGCCATCCTTCTTATCGCTCTGCTCTTAGGGTCGATTCTTTGCCTTTCCGGCTTCGGTCTTGGCTTTGCCACCGGCCGTTGGAGCGCACAACCCCGCGCCGAAGCCAGCCCCGTGCTGCACCACCTTGCCCCCACCGACACCCCACCGTTATCGGAAGCCCCGAGCAGCTCAGTGCAAACCATCGAGGCGCCGGAGAACTTCGAGATATTTTGGGAGGTCATGGACCACCTCGAAGGCTCCTTCGATGGTGAGGTACCTCAGGGTGAGGCAATCACCGCGGCAGCCATCGCCGGGGTCAAGAAGGCGGCCGGGGATTGTAGCCAACCTAGCTCCACCATCATCCAGATCAACCCTCCCAAAATACCTCGCCACGCCCCCAAGAATTTTGATGAGTTTTGGTCGACTGTCAACGAACTCTACCGCCAATGTGGTGCTGATATGCCGGCTCCGGAGGAGCTCGTCTACGCCGCTGCCAACGGTGTGATCGACGAGCTCGATGATCATTACACGACCCTGCTCACTCCAGCCCAGGCCGAAGAGTTTCGTATCAGCATCAACAGCAGTTTTGAGGGTATCGGCGCCACCGTACAGCCAACCGACGAAGAAAAGGGCACCGGTGTCGAAATTGTTTATACCTTCCCTAATTCTCCCGCGGAAAAGAGCGGCCTCCGTCCCCACGATCAGATCATCGCCGTCGATGGCCAAGACGTCACGCAAATGAACCTCAACGATGCCGTCTTGCTTATTCGTGGGCCTGCCGGCTCCCAGGTTGTTCTCTCCATCTTGCGAGATGAGCAGCCACCCTTCGATGTCACCGTTACTCGAGACCGCATCGACATTCCTATCCTCAGATCAGAAATTCGGGATGACAATCTTCTTTACATCCAGCTTTCTGATTTCTCTCCGCGCGCAACGGAAGAGATGCGCAAGGCCCTGCAAAACGGTCTAGATGCACAAGTCAAAGGTATCATTCTTGATTTACGAGGTAATCCTGGAGGTCGTTTGGATGCCTCTATCGATATTGCCAGCTTCTTCATCAAACAAGGTGTCATTGTATCCGAATCAGGCCATCGTAATATCAAACATGAGGCTACCGGCGACGTGATTGTGCCTGATCTTCCTTTGGCCGTGCTGGTCGATGGCGGCAGTGCCAGTGCCTCCGAAATTGTAGCTGGTGCTATCCAGGATCATCAGCGCGGTGTTTTGGTCGGAGAACAGACCTTTGGTAAGGGCTCTGTACAAACCCTTTTCACCCTTTCCGACGGTTCCATGCTGCGGGTCACGACGGCACGCTGGTATACCCCCAGCGGTCGCCAAATCGACGGTGCGGGCCTTACTCCCGACATCATCGTTCCCTTCGAGAATGCCGGCAGTGACACTGAGGATCCCCAACTGCAAGCAGCTGTCGATTATCTTCTCAAGAAAATTCAGTGATCATGAGTAAGCAGAACCAGACTCCGGGCGTTAAGGTAATCGCCAGGAACAAAAAAGCCTATCATGACTACCATATCATCGATACCATCGAAGCAGGAATGGTCTTGACAGGCACAGAGATCAAATCAATCCGTTTAGGTCGGGTCAATCTACGTGATGCTTATGTGTTGATTCGTGATGGTGAGGCCTGGCTGATCAATGCTCATATCGCCCCTTATCCCTTTGGTAACCGCGAAAACCATGAGCCACGGCGAGAGCGAAAACTCCTCCTCCATCGCCGTGAAATTGCCCGCCTTCTGGCTAAAGTAAACGAGCGCGGCTACACTATCGTGCCTCTTCGCTTGTATTTACGTCACAACAAAGCTAAGATCGAAATCGCTCTGGTCAAGGGCAAGCGTCTGTACGACAAGCGAGAGGCTATTGCTCGTCGTGATGCCGATCGGGATCTGCAACGAACCCTGAAGCACTATCGTTAGCAGGTCAGCCGTACCTTGGACTGTATCCGTCTAGTCGATGGTGCATGACAATTTACTGATTAAAGTGCGTCGCACCTGTCGAGATGCGACGCACTTTGTCCGCGCCAACTACATTGATACAGTGTCTTTGTCGTCTTGCTACCTTGACGGATACAGTAAAATCAACTATAATGATGACATCGAATGGTAGACTGCATTGACGAAAGTGGGCGACCCCCACTTTTTTCTTTGTCTACTCACCTTAGTCCCTCAGTTATGTAGAGCAAAAGAACCGGCAATGAACAAACAATTGCTAATGGCGATCAACCAGATATGCGCCGAACGAAACTTACGCCCCCAGGTTGTCATCGAGGCTGTCGAGCAAGCTCTGGTCAGTGCCTACCGCCGTAATTTCGGTAACGCAGGCAATGTCGAGGCGAAACTCAATCCAGAGACGGGCGATATGCACATTTACGCCCGCATGGAAGTCGTACCGGTCAACGAACTGGAAGATCCCGAAACACAAATATCGCCCGAGGCTGCGGCAGAAATCGATCCTGAGCATGCCAATCCCGGTGATATCATTCTCATAGAAAAGACTCCCCGTGAGTTTGGTCGTATTGCCGCGCAAACCGCCAAACAGGTGGTCTTACAACGTATTCGTGAAGCCGAACGGGATTCTATTTACGAAGAATATGCTGCGCGCGAAGGCGAGCTCATTCAGGGTGTAGTACGCAGTATCGATTTTAGTAACAATAGCCTTGTCGTCTCCCTTGATGGCGGTCGTGCCGAAGGCATCATGACTCGTTCCGACCAGATTCCTGGCGAGCGCTACCGTCCTAACTCCAGCATTCTCGCTTATGTTAGCGAAGTCTCGCGGGGAAATCGGGGGGCGGTCATCCATCTCAGCCGTACGCATCGCAACATGCTGCGCCGTCTCTTGGAAAAAGAAGTCCCTGAGATCAAACAAGGCACCGTCGAAATCAAGGCTATTGCCCGCGAAGCCGGTTCTCGCTCGAAAGTAGCCGTAGCCGCCACACAACCCGGTGTCGACCCTGTCGGTTCCTGTGTCGGTATGCGCGGTGTCCGCATTCAGAATATTGTCAACGAGCTCAATGGCGAAAAAATCGATGTCATCGAATGGCATCCTGATGGCGAACGCTTTGTCGCCAACGCTCTTAGCCCCGCCCGTGTCACCGATGTCCTCCTTTTCCCCGAGCATGACAAAACCGCTATGGTCGTGGTGCCGGATAATCAACTGTCATTAGCCATCGGCAAAGAAGGCCAAAACGCCCGGCTCGTTGCCAAACTTACGGGTTGGCGCATCGATATCAAAAGTGAAACCGAAGCCGCGGCCGAAGGCATGGATGAAATCGAACGCCAGCGCATCCGTTTGGAACGAAAACAGCGTGCTCAGTCCGACGATCTCCTCGAAGCAGCGCGACGTATTCTCGAAGCAGAATCCGAGACCCTTCCCGAAGTTTCCCCTGATTTGCTGGAACCTGAGGCCATCTTCGACAAACTGGATGAAATCGACCGGCCGATCTTCGATGAAGCCTTGGCCGAAGTCGTCCAGAAAGAAAAGGCCCTCACTGAAGAAGTGTTGCCTGCAACCGAACCCGAAGGCGAACCAGTACTCAGCCTTGATGACATCGCTAAGGAGGCGGCAGAGGAAATTCGCAAAGAAGAGGAAGCTCCCTCCTTCGATTTGGCCTCAGCTCTCTCCGACGCAATGACCGGCTTCGGCCAACCAGAAAAGGCCCCGAGTTTCGACGAAGAGCTTTACCGCCAATTCTTCAAGGATGAAGAGGAAGAAGAGAAAGACAGTAAACCCACCAAGAAAAAGAAGAAAAAACGCCGTAAAGACCGCCGCCTTGTCTATGACGAAGACCAGGGCCGGGTCATTGCTGTCAAACGTCGTAAACGCGACCGTGATGACATTCTCGGTATCCCAGACGATCTCGATTAAAGGACCTTGCTCAAACAACAAATTTTATCATGGCAAGAACAGCGGTTTTCCGCAACGGTTCCTTTTATTCGCCCTCCGTGCCTCAACCGGCATGAAACTGAACCTCACTCCATGAAAGGCAAACGAAAGCACACACCTCAGCGTACCTGCATCATCTGTCGCCGTACCTTCCCCAAACGGGAACTTACCCGTATTGTACGCACGGCCGAAGGCGTACGCATCGACCCCACCGGTAAGCTGGCGGGGCGCGGCGCCTATGTGTGTAGCGATAGACAGTGCTGGCTTCAACTTAGCCAGGGGAACGCCCTGGCGCGAGCCCTCAAGACGCAGCTAACACCTGCAGACCGGGCTATCATCACTGCCGAAGCCGAAACGCGACAACGCCTTTCCCCGCCACCCGGACCACAACCATGCTAAACCCATGCTTCTCGTGGCCCAGGCCGGCACACGATATTTTCAACAGCACAGTAACAGCCGCTTCCTCGGGAGAGAAAGCCATGCAGTGAGCCGTTTTGCCCAGCTCATCCCTCCTGCCTGTATAATCCTCCCGGGGTTGAATGACGGATAACCTTTCATTGTTGGTTCTCCTTGCTTTTCCAGTCATTTCACTCTTAAGGGAGGATTTTTATGTACAAACCAATGACCGAAAACCAAAATAAACAAGCCCATACCGAACCTACACGCCCCAACATGAGCCGCAGTGCCCAGCGCCGCCGCGGAGGGGGAAGGCGTGTTCGTCCGCGCGGTCAAAGGCAACGAAAACGATCCTCCTCGACAACGACAACAGCAACCGCCACCACCAGCGAGGAAAAGAAGCCTCCCGCGCCCAAAGTAAAGAAAGAACGCCCCACACGCATCGAAATTCCCGAGATTATTTCCGTCCGTGACCTTGCCGACCTCATGGGTACCAATCCCATCGAGATCATCAAGATTCTCATGAGTTACGGCACTATGGCGACAATCAACGAGCTCATCGATATCGATACTGCCACCATTGTCGGTGAGGAGCTAGGGATCGAGGTCGTGCAAGAAACACTGGCCGAGCCGGAAGTAGAGGCCGGGGCCGAAGGTCCAAAAACCTTACGTGAGCGCCTTCTGGAGATGGAATCCGATCCCTCCAAGCTCAAGCCTCGCCCCCCCGTGGTCACCGTCCTCGGCCATGTCGATCATGGTAAAACCACTCTTCTGGATGCCATCCGCAATACCAACGTCGTAGCCGGTGAATCCGGTGGTATCACTCAGCACATCGCTGCCTATCAGGTCGTCGTCGACGGCAACAAAATCACCTTTCTCGATACACCCGGTCATGCCGCCTTTACAGCGATGCGCGCCCGCGGCGCCCAGGCAACCGACATTGCCATTCTCGTTATTGCCGCCGATGATGGTGTCATGCCGCAAACACGTGAAGCGATCGCCCACGCCAAAGCCGCCCGTGTCCCCATCATTGTCGCTCTCAACAAAATCGACAAAGACAATGCCAATCCCGATCTGGTCAAACAACAGCTTGCCGATCTGGGTCTGCAACCGGAAGAATGGGGGGGCGAAACGACCATCGTTCCTGTTTCCGCTAAAAACCGCATCAATATCGACGAGCTCCTGGAAAACATCTTACTCGTTGCCGATGTCATGGACCTCAAAGCCAATCCCGAGGGAGAGGCGGTCGGTACCGTGATCGAAGCCAATCAGGATCGCCATCTTGGCAGCATCGCCACGGTTCTTGTCCAACGCGGCACCCTACATCAGGGAGATTCGGTTGTCATTGGCCAGGTGTGGGGCCACGTGCGCTCCCTCATCAATGACCAGGGACAAACCATCAAAGAGGCCACACCTTCGATGCCGGTCATCATCACCGGGCTCCACGGTATTCCCGACGCCGGTGATATTTTCCAGGTGGTAGAAAACGATCGTGTTGCCCGCCAGATCGCCCAGGAACGCGCCGAAAAAGTGCGCGAACTGGCCACACCCCGAAAGACGCTCTCCCTCGACGATCTTTACTCTCAAATTCAATCCGGCGAGGTCAAAGAACTCAACCTCATTATCAAGGCCGATGTACGCGGGTCCTTGGAACCCATCGTATCCTCACTCAACGAGTTGAGCAACGAGGAAGTGCAGATTCGTATTCTCCATCAGGATGTCGGTGCCATTACCGAATCCGATGTGATGCTCGCCGCGGCCAGCCGCGCCCTGATTCTGGGTTTTCATACCAAGGTCGATCCGGTCGCCAGGCGTCAGGCCGAAGCTAACGGTGTCGATATCCAGCTTTATGATGTAATCTACCAGCTCATCGATGATGTCTCCAAGGCCATGAAAGGCATGTTGGAACCCATCTATGAGGAGCAACTCATTGGTAAAGCGACGGTGCGTGCCATATTCCGCATTCGTGGTCAGGGCCAGGTCCTGGGTTGCCTTGTCGAAGATGGTGTCGTCCGGCGTGATGCTATCGCCAAGGTCATCCGCCACGGAAAGGAATACCACAAAGGCCGCATCATCAGCCTTAAACGCTACCAGGAAAGTGTTCCCGAGATTCGCATGGGCTACGAATGTGGCCTGGCCATCGAAGGGCTAAAAGATCCCAAAGAGGGAGACGTCATCGAAGTCTACGAGACGGTACGGATACGTTAACCTGCACCGCCACACCACTGGCCCTCAAACTCCGCTCGACCTGATGGCCACAGACCGACCATTGACTCTCGATCATAGGAGGCTTATCATGAGCCGCACCTATCGCAAAGAACGTCTGGAAGAAATGCTGGGACGTGAACTCAGCAGCATTCTCGCCTTCGAGATGAACGATCCCAGACTGACCGATATTACTCTCAACCAAATAGAAGTTTCCTCAGATCTGCAAACCGCGCGCATTTATGTAAGCCTGTTGGAAGAAGACGGCGACGAACAAAGTGTCAGGGCGGCCCTCGAGCATGCTCGTGGCTACCTGCGCAGTCTCATTGCCGCCCGTATTCAAATTCGACGCGTGCCTGACCTGGTTTTTCGCGTCAACCGCAACGTCATGGAAGCACAGCGCATAGACTCCTTGCTGGACAAACTCCCCCCGGTGAGCGAAGAAGACGAAAACGCTCCCAAAGGTGAAGCTCTTGACTGATACCACGCCCGGTCCTCTGCATCCCCCCACCGAGCTCCTCGACGCTCTGAACTATTGTCGACGCCCCTTGATTATTGCCCATATCGCTCCTGACGGTGATGCCATCGGCAGCCTCTTGGCTCTGGGGCAAATCCTCCACAAGCTGGGCAAAGACCCCATCCTTGCCTGCCAGGACAAGGTGCCGGCCTCGCTGCGTTTTTTACCTGGTACCGACCGTATCACCAATGATGTCCATGGCTACGCCATCGATCAGATTATTGCCGTCGATAGCAGTGATCCCACGCGCATGGGTTCGATTTACGATGCCAGCGAGCACAACAGCTTGCCCCTGCTCGTCATCGACCATCACATTACCAATGTCTATTTTGGCCAGATCAACTGGGTGGAGCCTGGTGCTGCCGCCACAGCGCAGATGATCTACGATCTTGCCCTGGCTCTAGGCGTTGAGATCGAGGCCGATGTCGCTACATGTATTCTCACCGGCCTTGTAACCGATACACGCGGCTTTCGTACCAACAATACCAGCGCTCGCGTTCTCGACATTGCTGAGGCCCTGATGCGGGCAGGCGGCTCTCTCAACCGCATCATGGAACGCACACTCAACAGCCATTCCATGGAGCTCATTCGCCTGTGGGGCCGGGCTCTCGAAACCGTGGAACTCGATGAAGGCATCATCTATGCCACCAACAGCCTCGACATGCGCGCCGACCTGAATGGCATCATCCGGCCGGAAGGCCTGACCTCCTTCATTCTTGGCGCCTACGAGGCCAAGATTTCTGTAGTCTTCACGGAATTGCCTGATCATCGCATCGAGTGCAGTTTTCGCGCCCGCCCTGGCCAAAATGTGGCCAATGTCGCTTTTGCCCTGGGCGGAGGCGGGCATCCTCTCGCTGCCGGTTGTACGGTCGAAGGAAGTCTAGCAGAAGTGCAGGAACGTGTCCTTTCCCTCCTTAAGCAGGAACAGACGAGAGCCTGACTCGACCATGGCGCCCATATCCCCACCCCCCGGCGTCCTCAACATCGACAAAGCCAGCGGCATGACCTCGCACGATGTGGTTGCTGCCGTGCGGCGCATCGTTGGCTCGAAACGCGTCGGTCATGCCGGTACTTTGGATCCGCTGGCAACAGGCGTCCTTCTCGTCTGCATTGGCAGCGCAACGCGCATCAGTGATTACCTGCAAGCGGGACGCAAAGTCTATCAGGCTCGCATGCGCCTGGGTATCGAAACCACGACCTACGATAGTGAAGGCGAGGTTTTGCAAACAGCACCTGTCCCCGAGCTGAGCGCCGCTGATTTCGAGGCGCAAATGCAGTCCTTCCTTGGCGAGATTGAGCAGATTCCGCCCATGTACTCGGCCATCAAACAAGGCGGTACACCCCTCTACAAGCTGGCCCGGGCAGGTATCGAAGTCCCACGCAAAGCCCGTAAAGTAGAGATCACGGAATTTACTCTCGAAGCATGGCAACCACCAGAGGCCACGGTGCGTATTGTCTGTTCCTCGGGCACCTATGTCCGCTCCTTGGTGCACGATTTGGGTCTCAAACTGGGAACTTACGCTCATGTTACCGCTCTGCGGCGTCTGGCTTCGGGTGAATGGCGGGTGGAGGATGCTGTCCCCTTGCATGTGCTGCAAGAGCAGCGCCAGCATTGGCAAGATTATCTCACACCGC
>JAADFV010000017.1 GCA_013152695.1 Chloroflexota bacterium
GTACGCAATTCTTTTTCTGTCAAGACTTGCTGAATATCGGTAATGGGGTGGTGATCGACTTGAGAATCGAGAATCGCAACTTCATGCGAACGATCGGGATAGCCCAAGCGAATCCTCATCATGAAACGATCGACCTGAGCTTCGGGCAGAGGGAAAGTACCTTCATACTCGATAGGATTTTGTGTAGCAAGGACAAGAAATGGCTGCGCCATGGGGTAGGTTACGCCGTCGACGGTAACCTGACGCTCTTCCATGGCTTCGAGAAGAGCAGCCTGAGTTTTGGGTGTAGCACGGTTGATCTCATCGGCAAGGACAATTTGGGCGAAAATAGGTCCTTGCCGAAATTCGAATTCCTGGGTCTTCTGGTTGTAGACAGAAACTCCCGTGACATCGCTGGGGAGCATATCGGGAGTGAATTGAATACGGCTAAATTGGCAGCCAATGGAACGAGCAATGGCGCGGGCGAGCATGGTTTTGCCCAGTCCTGGTACATCTTCGATGAGCAGGTGGCCTTCGCATAAAAGGGCGAGTAGGGTCTGTTGGATGACAGCACGTTTACCAAAAATAACATGCTCGACATTATCGACAATACGCTCGACCAAGGGACGAACGATAGTGGGATCGGTCATAAGGGCTCCAGGAGAACCGGTCAGGCAGATAGCTTGAGACCAGCAGAAAAAGACAACAGACTAACAATGAGCAGACTACGATTGTACCATGTTCAGGTCAGAAGGAAAACGAAGCATCAGGTGCCAAAACACATGCGCTTGAAACCCTCAAAATAACGTGTATGGCCTTGTTCGTCTGTTTCTCCCCAGCGTTCGCGTACCCGTCTTTCCAGCTCATCCAGATCGTCGAATTGGCTCTTGTGCTGTCGTAGAGCCTGGACCTTCATCTCGAACACGGTACTGATATCCAGACGGTAATCAGGCTCGGTCGCCATGCACATCCAAAGCTCCGTAATCTCATGCGGCTCCAGACCTTCCGCCAGGAGATCAGGGAAAAACATAGGATTACCAGCAGCAGGAAAAACAGCCTCGATGGTGGCAAGGCCGGCATTACGATGATCGGGATGGTTGATGTAGCGATTCCCCCGGAAATAAAGGTCGGGGAATTGGCAAATGATGAGTTCTGGGCGGATACGACGGATATGGCGTACGAGTCGTCGCCGCAGCCGCAGCTCACGATTGGGAAGCAGAAAACCGTCTTCTTCGCCCATAAAAATGACGCGATCCACACCTAAAATGGCTGCGGCCGCACGCTGTTCCTTTAAGCGGGTTTTGACCAGTTGGGGAACGGTAATGCTGAGATTATGATTTCCTTTATCCCCATTGGTGAGGACAATGTAAGTCACGCGGGCACCTTGTGTGGTGAATAATTTGACGGTACCGCCGCAACAGAATTCGGCGTCGTCAGGGTGCGCCATAATAACGAGGACGTTCTGAAAAGGAGGTAAGGCTGAGGTGGATGTATTCATGATGTTGCTTGAGGGGAGTGTGAGTGGGTAGGGAAATCACGGCGATCACCGACCACGTGGGCCGGTATGCCTACGGCAATAGCATAAGGGGGGACATCTTGGGTGACGACGGCACCGGCGCCGATCACGGCACCCTTACCGATCGTTACGCCATCCATGACAATGACGCCAACTCCCAGCCAGACATCATCTTCGATGACGATGTCACCCTTGCTGGTGATGGGCTGTTGGGCAATGGGTGTTTCCAGATCGGTAATGCCATGCTGGTAGGGGTAGAGAGCACAGCGAGGGGCCAGTTGCACATGGTCACCAATGTGAATGCTGCCTAAAGCGGCAGTTAGATTGCATCCAGCCTGGATGTGGCTATCCTGACCAATGGTGATGTGCCCCCCGCGAATCGTTTCCAGAATGGTAAAGCGCTGCAAGGAGGAGCGATCGCCCACAGTGACGCCACCGCCATCACGATGAGCAAAAATCGTGACATGATCGTCGACAAAAACACGCTCACCCCATTGCAAATGAGCACAGTGAATATCGGCGTGAGGGGAAATGAAGGAGCGCCCGCTGAGATTGATCAGAAGCCTTCGTGCTTTGTAGGGACCGACGAGAAGCATGGCCAGTCGTAAAAAAAAGGGGCCAAGCACAGGTAGGCGCAGCAGAGGTAGAATCAGTTTAAGAAGTTGTCGTTTCATATCAAATGTAACCGTGCTGCCGGTACCATTGGATGCTGGCCCGCGCTGCTGCCAACAAATCGGACTGGGGCATATCGAGCTCAGCGATGGCACGGCTGGGATCACAGGTCAAACGTTCGGGAGCAGTACCCTCTGGCGCCGGAGTGGAAGAAGACTGCTGATGGCGCAGACGTTTACGCAACCGTGTCGCCAGGGTGCGGAGGGAGGAAGAGGGGGATAAGGTTGGAGGCCGGCCGCCAGCTTTGCTGAGCAATTGCCGGAAGTCCTGTTCCTGCAGATTTCCTTCGCCGTGTCCTAAAATATAGTGGCGACCTGGTTGTCCCCGCAAGGCAGCCAGGAGCATTCCTTGCGCCACGTCTATCACCGGGCACCAGTTGATCCCACCCGGCAGGTAGCCCAACGGCTGCCCGCGCAAGAAGGCCAACACGAGGCGACCGCTGGCCGAGGGACGCCAATCACCGGGGCCGAGCATGGCGGTGGGGTGGACGATGACGATTGGGGCACCACTGGCAGCCAACTCTCCCGCGATCTGCTCACCGGCCAGTTTGCTGCGCACATAAGCCGTGGGTTGGCGGAGAGGATGGCTGGACGCTTCTGTGGCGAGGCTCCCATCAGGAGGTTGGCCTATCGTGCCAATGGTGCTGGTATGGACGATGTGGGGAATACCGGCGGCTACGGCGGCGCTGAGAACTATCTTGGTGCCCTCCTGGTTTACGGCCGTCATCGTGGCGAGCTGCTGGGGATCATGTGTGTAACTGGCCGCAACATGAAAAAGTAAGTCGCAACCGGCCAGCGCTGACTGATAGGTTTCGAGGGTGAGAAGATCTCCGCTGATACGCTCGATCTCCAAATCTCGCAAAAGGAGGTCGTTGCTTTGCGGACGGAGCAGAACGCGCACCTGGTATTCCTTGTTGAGAAGTTCATGTACGAGAGTAGCTCCCAAAAAACCGTTGGCACCGGTCACGAAGGCAATGGGCATAAGCGTTATCAAGCGAAATGATGCAGATAGAAGCGCAGCAGCCGTTGCCGCACCCGCTGCCAGAGATGGGCTTTACGTTGGGCTGCTGCTTGCGCCTCCTCGGCCACAGCCTGAAGGGGCGGCAATAAGGCTTGAATCTGTGCCGGGGTCTGGGCCTGCCCCAGGGGAACGCGGGGGTAAGCGACGTAAGGGCGGGCGTGAATGAAGGTAGGACGCAGTTGCCGCAAATAAGCAGCCGTAGTCTGGACATGAGCATCTGTCTGGCCGGGCAAACCCACCATGACAAAGGCGCGGGTGCGGATGCCATAACGATGCGCCTCACTGACGACGCGACGAGTATAAGCGAGGTAAGAGGCGGCTTCACGCGGTTCGGTAATCCGGCCGATATCGCTGAGCAACTGCGGATGCGCACTCTCCACGCCAAGTTTGATCACACTACAGCCCGCTGCCGCCATTTTGCGCAGAAGTACGGTATCGAAATGCTCGGGCCTGGATTCACATTCCCAGGGTGTATGAAAATTGGCTTGCCGCAAGGCCTGCAACAGCTGCAAAGTTCGTGCACGATCGACGGCAAACACCGGATCGCGTACCATAATGCGACGAGGATGAAAGCTCTGCTCCAGCCAGATCATCTCGGCGGCGACATCTTTTGGGGGGCGAGGACGGTAGGCGTGACCATGGGCGACGACATAAGCACAGTATTTGCAGCGATCATCGCAGCCGCGACTGCCAAAAACTGTAAGAAAGCCGTATTTCTGCCAGGGTACCAGGTCCCAGGCGGGGCGGGGCAGTCGTGCGGGAAAACGAATCAAACCGGCATGGTTGTGTAACGCTGGCAGAATATCGCGCACGCGGATGAGACCGGGAGAAGGCAGAGGATGCTGCAATAACGCCGCTACCGCCAGGTCGGGGTCACCCAGCAATACATGGGTGGCACCCGCGACTAGAAGCTCATCAGCGCTGTAGCGAATGCCCGCGCCAAAGGTGAGAAGAGGAGTTTGAGGGAAAGTACGGTGCAGGGCAGTGAGAGCAGCGCGATCGGCATCGAGGGTGGCCCAACTGCTGAAAACGCCTACAACATCCGGCCGATTTGCCCGAATCCGCGCCAGAAAAGAGTCGATTTCTAATTTTTCTGCCACCGCATCCAAGACTGTAACCGTGAAGCCTTTCTCGCGGCAAGCAGCAGCAACGGTAGCAAGGGTATGAGGCGGATAGAGAAAGCCTGTCGATAGGGTGCCATAACCGGCTGTACCTTCCCGATTGGCCAGGTTCTCGCCTCGCGAGGGGGGATTGACAAGAAGTAAGGTGGGAAGCATGGCCTTAGGGGGTAAGCCGATAGATAATCACGGGTTCACCGTCGCCTTCGACTTCACTGACGAACTCCAGGCCAGCAGGGGGCTGATCGGGATTATCGACCAAAGGTGCATATTGCGGGCGTAAGGAATGAGCCTCGAAGCCATCAACCACCCAATAGCGCGCCCCTTTGTGGCGGGCAAAAGTTAAGGCCTGATCGATGCTAGCAGCAGGACTGGGAATCCATTCGGCTCCTGCTTCGAAAGCAATAGAAACATAGCGTGTCATGACGATATCACCCGGCTGGATTAGTGGCGCCAGCACAGCTGCAGCTTTGTCATGGAGAGGGCGAGTAGAGCCGGGGTTGGTCGCCGTCGCCACCTGCTGCGGTGTCCACCACAAGAAAAAGAGAAGGATGAGAATGAGTGGGCTCCAGCTCAGGCTCAGCACCCAGCGTCGCAATGTTTTTCGTTGGGGAAGGATACGGGTAAGCGTAGCACTGAGCCAATCTCCCATTTGCATGACGCCATGTCCGAACCAGATGAAAAGAGTGGGAATCAAAGCGGCAATGTAGCGTTCCTGCACAAAGAAGAGGATAAAACTGATTCCAGGCAGCAACGTGGCAAACAGAAAAATCTCATCCCAAGTTCGGCGCCTGTTCCAGGGGCGATGCCACCAGGCCAGACCGAGGAAAAGCAGGGCGAAAGCGGGTAAGAGATGGGGAGAGAGGATGAGAGCAAGGAGTTTGTGTATATTGCCGTAAATGGTACGGGCATATGCCACTGGATCTGCCTTGATGTAGGCGAGAGCGGAAGCATCTGCCGTTTCATGGCTAAAGAAGCGTACCTCCAGGCCAGTACTGTCGAGCCCCCAGGTTTCGATATCGAATTGTTGGAAGCGGCCACTGGCAAGTCCGGCGGCTGTGGCAAAGTGTGCACCGACTTTTTGGCTGATAGCCCAGGTTCCTGTCGCCTCATGCACGCGGTTCAGGTAGGGGAAGAGGATGATGAGGAAGATGATGCCAAGAAGGGCAGGATAAGCCAAACGGCGCCAACGCGGTGGCTGCGCCAGGGCCTTGAGTCCCAACACCAACCCCATTGCCCCCAGGTAAACGACGGCTTCGGGACGAACGAAATAGGAGAAAGCAAGGAAGACCGCGGCAAGGATGATGTCACGAGCCCGAAATTCATGGTAGGCACGATGAGCAAACCAGATGCCGACAAAGGCCAGGGCCCAGTAGGGTGGTTCGGTCATGGTACCCCAATAGAGAGGCATGAGGGCTGTGGCCGGAGCCAGGGCAACGATGAGCCCGGCCGCCAAAGCACTACGATCACCGTAAATACGCCGTGCCAAGGCGTAAACGGCCAGGGCTAAAAGCATGCTGAAAAGAATATAGCTCCACTCACTGGCCCGCTGCATGCTCCCCGCCCACGGCGTCAGAACGGCAGTGATAAAAGGATAACCTGGGGTGTGATGATAGTCCCAATGATCGGTAAAAGCGAAGTGATATCCCTTACCCTGAAACCAGTTACGTCCCAACCACAGATAAAAAGGTTCATCACCCCAGACAGTGCGGGGAAAATGACTGTAGTCAAGACGTACAAGGTAGGTGACAAAGACAACGAAGGCTGGAGGGATGAAAGGTTTGAGTTTAGTGAACATAGGCAGATTATGCATCGATACCATCAGAAGAAGAGGGTGTTTCCGGCGCTTTGGAATTCATGGTAACACGCTGCTCCAACGCATCTAGACGCTGACGTAAAATCGCAATCTCCTGGGTAAGGACACGAATATGATCGCTGAAGCGAGAGATGTTAAGCGAAAGTTGGAATAAAATCAACAGCAGACCGACAATACCCAAACCCAAAAATAGGGCAGGAGGATATTCGACGCCTAATAAAAAGGCGATATGGTCTAAAGGATCGATAAGAAGAGGCGTTGCCACCAATGTGAGGGCAGCCAACAGCCAGAGAAGAGCGTATTCTTCTTTGAGCCGGCGCGTGCGCAGCAAGTTGATGACGGTGGTAAGCACAGCCAAACCGACGAGAATGAGGACTAAGCGGGCACGTGGAGACATAATGAACGGTAAAGGGGTAGGGAATGGCGCCCTTTGCAAACGCCAGACGCGAATAAAGGGAGTATAGCATAGGCTAGGGATGCGATGGAAGATACACAATCCTCAGTGTGACACATCGTGCCCGGATAAAAATGACAACAAAATCCCTCCCTCAAAAATCGACCACAAATACGACCCGAATCCCCGCTTACAGCGCTCTTCCCCCTCCATTAGCGGGTACGCGAGGGGATACGGACGGTTGCCGTCACAAGAGATGCGAGCACTGCACATTTCCAGCAAAAAAAGGCCGCGTTGCACGTCAGATCATGCAAAGCAGCCTGGAAAAACCCAAAGTTTTCCACAAGGAAGGCTAGTTATCCACAGAAAACGCCCACTTTTCCCCAGATCAACCGCCTCTCCTCTCATTTTTGAGCTGAGCTCAAGTCTGTAAGCGAATACGTACTTTCTCCAAACGTTTCTTCAAATCAGGATACTGTTCCATTCGTTCCTGAAACTTTTCTGTGCCATACATGATGGTCGTGTGGTCACGCCCTCCCATAATCTCACCAATCTGAGGAAAGGAGAGCTGTGTGAACTCACGCATGAGATGCATGGCCAATTGCCGGGGAACCACAATCCGCCGTGAACGACGAGGTCCGGTCAATTCGCTGACAGAAACCCGGAATTCCTCAGCTACCGCCTGTAAAATGGAGTCGGGACTATCATCGATAGGTGCTTCCTGCTTGACCAGGACTTGCTGGGCCAGAGCCAGATCGATCGATGTGAAACTGAGCTGAGCATAAGCTGTTACGCGATTCAAGGCGCCTTGTAATTCGCGCACATTGTTGCTGTACCGTTCCGCAATGAAGCGTAGCACCTCATCAGGTACATGCGTACCCAGGGCAGCCGTCTTCGCCCGCAGAATGGCAATGCGATGTTCAAGCGAAGGGGGCTGGATATCGGCGGTGAGCCCACCCTCAAAACGAGAACTCAAACGATCTTCCAGCTTATTGAGCAAATTGGGTGGACGATCACTGGTGATGATAATCTGCTTATTGGCGGCGTAAAGGCTGTTGAATGTGTGAAAGAACTCGTTCTGGGTGCTGTCCTTTCCCTGAATGAACTGAATGTCATCGACAAGAAGGATATCGACATCGCGATAAGATTGCCGAAACTGGACATTGGCCTTATTGCGAATCGCTTCGATCAGCTCATTGGTAAATGTTTCGGAGGTGACGTATTTGACCGTGTAGCCTGCCTGGGCGGCAGCATTACCGATGGCGTGCAAAAGATGGGTCTTACCAAGGCCCACGCCACCATACAGGAAGAGAGGATTGTAGCGTGTACCCGGATCATAAGCGACTGCTTGTGCTGCTGCAACGGCAATGCGATTGCCATCTCCCTCGATAAAGGTATCAAAAGTCATGTCGGGGCGTAAAGTACTTTGTGGTTGCTGGTTGAGGGAGACGAAGCGCCCGGAAAGCGTTGTGTCAGGAGATTGCAATAAAGGTGGCGGGGGCTGGGTATTCTCGGTTTTAGGCGGAGTCTCGGCGCGGACAACAAAACGTAAATCCACACTGCGCCCGCTCAGGCGATGGAGGCGACGCTTGATCATTCCCTTCATACGCTTATCTAGCCATTCCTGGGCAAAGGCTGTTTTTACGGCCACGACAAAACAGCCCTCTTCGAAAGCAATCAGGTAAGTATCTCGCAACCAGTTATCGTAGACAGGGCGCTGAAGTGCAAGTTGCAGCTCGCCGAGAACAGCCTGCCATATTTCTTCAGGACGCATATAAGGTTCCCTCATGGCAGGTTCACTGTGGGTCACTGCGGTGGGGAGGGGAATAGGGGTCGGTGAGGTGGACATGATCAGCTCCTGGGGGAGAATGTGCGCAAAACATACCCTCCGAGTAGTCGTTTAGGACTTTCCCGGCGCGCGTAAGGAGGATTTAAGTTTGGGCACAAAGGAGTTTGAATACGTGCAGACCAGCGCGGTGCATTACGAAGAATCGGGGGGTGACAAGTACAATGGGGGGGATCTTGCGATTCTTGGCGATACTCCGTATCACCCTGTCCAGCCTGTGATGCACATCATAGCAGAAGAGGTTCGTCTGGACAATAGAAGAGAGCGTTTTCCAGAACTCATCAGGCTCTCTCTTATCGTCAAGCAGTCGTCTCCAGTCATTCGAACGGATTTTCGGGCAATACTAGGATTAGTGTATTGCGGCGCCGTGACTACTAGATACAAATACCCCTTGCCCCTTTGCCCCACGCAGAGGCGCGCCAGGGTTTTAAGAAAGATTTACAAGCACAAACATACCATCATGCAAGCCCTGCCCATAAGGCGCTTACTTCCCATAATGTATTTCGCAAAAGCAACACTTCTTTGGTATACTGCTTCCAACTTTCATCATTGAATCGCTTTCCTTGCTTTCTCCTCGATCCAGGAGGTTCTCCCGTGCGCATTTCTGTCTTGCAAGAAAATCTAGCAAAGGGGCTATCGATTGTAGGACGAGCGGTGGCCACCCGCAGTACCTTGCCGGTCTTGAGTAATATCCTTTTAGAAACCGATAATTCCCAGTTGAAATTATCGGCCATGAATATGGAGATTGGTATCAATTGTTGGATTGGGGCAATGATCGAAGAGGAAGGTGCCACCACGATTCCGGCACGCCTTCTTAGCGATTTCGTCAATTCCCTACCTCGAGAACGGATTGATCTCGAACTGGACGCGAGCCGGCAGGTTCTCCACCTGGAATGCGCGCGCTACGAAGCGAACATCAGGGGAATCGATGCCTCTGAATTCCCTATCATTCCTACGCACCGTCGTGAGACCGGCTTACCTTTTGTGGAGGTGCCACCACACAAACTGCGCAGAATGATTGAGCAGGTCGCTTTTGCAGCAGCCACAGATGAAAGTCGCCCGACCCTGACAGGCGTATTTACCCGTTTCGATCATGATCGTCTTACCCTGGCAGCTACCGATGGTTTCCGGCTCGCCGTGCGTTCGACCTTGTTGGAGGAACCCGTCGCGGGGTCGGTGGGGGTAATCATTCCCGCACGCGCCTTGACCGAGCTTTCCCGCATCATCGGCTCCGTAGACCTGGGGGAGGAAGATGGTGTGGATGTGACGGTGACAGAAGCACGAAATCAAGTGATGTTCCATCTGCCCGGTGTGGATCTCGTTAGCCAGCTTATCGAAGCCACCTTTCCCGACTACACCAAAATCATCCCCAGCTCCTACAATACCCGCGCCATCGTTGCTACAGCCGAGTTTCTGAAAGCTTTACGAGTAGCCTTCCTCTTTGCCCGCGATTCTGCCAACATTGTGCGCCTGGAGATTACACCCGGTGATCCTGGTTGCATCAAAATGATGGCAACCAGTGCTGAAATGGGCGATAACGAAGGTGAAATAGATGCCCTGGTCGAAGGAGAACCCCTTACCGCCTCCTTCAACGCTAAGTTTATGATCGATGTCCTTTCCGTAATCGACACGCCTCAGGTCATGTTCGAGGCTGTTTCACCAACACGACCGGGCGTATTTCGCCCCGTGGGTGCCGGCAGTGAAGAATATACTCACGTCATTATGCCGATGAGCCCCAAATAGAATGGGGCTCAAGCGGGCATAGCTTATAGGGTTAGGAGGGGCAGCCTTTGTCGTCAGGCATCCGACTTAGGCTTGCGGTTGCGCAGTTTGCGGATGAACCAGCGTAGGATGAAAAGAGCGATGAGAATAGGAATCGCCAGGATGATGAGCGTAGGTACAGCGACGACGATAAGATAAATCAGGACATCGACCAGGCCTTGGAGTACATTGATGAGGATACGGAAGCTGTTGCGCAATGTCTCGAGGGGTCGCCAGGAGGTTTTGATCGGTTTAGTAAGTTCGTCTGGGCGTAATTCGACAGTAATGGTGGAAAGCGCTGTCAATTTGTCGAGGCGATTTAGCTGTCCTTGGAGGGATTCGATCTGACTTTGAATATTCGTCAATTCTCGATAAATGGTCATGATGTCTTCCACCTTACCGCCCCGCTCGCGCGTCTCCTTGAGCAAAGATAGCAATTCCTCTTCGGTAGCACGCAGGGTACGGAGCCGGGCCTCCAAATCGTAGTACTGATCTGTAACATCATCGGTGTTGATGCTATCATTCTCCACGCGGACAGCCAGGTTACGGAGGGCATCACGGATACTGTTGAAGCCACTTACGGGCACACGTAAGGTGATATTGTAGAAAAGCAAACCATCAGAATTACGATAGGCATTCATGTTGGCAATGTAACCCCCGGTGGCCGCCACCAAATCCTCGACCTGCTTGGCCGCCTCTTCCGGGTCTTTGACCACCAAGGTCAAGCTTGCATTGTAGATGACCTTGCGCTCTTCTTGCAGAAGATCGGTCGTAGTGGCGACTCGGCCCTCTCCCTGGTAACCGGCCGTATCCTCTGCCATCTGTACTGATTTTTCGACGACAACAGTGGCCATGGGGGCAGCAGGCATCTCATAGTTAGCTTCGCGCGGTGAAGCACCGCAGGCAGCAAGAATGAGAAGAGTCAACAACAGACCAATGCTAAGTTTCAGCAAATGTTTCATAGGGTTTCCTTCCTTTGGGAGCGGGTGGTGTTCTATTCATGATGACGTCAGAAAGCAAAATAAGGTTCCTTCACCAACCCAGGTACAAACGCCTGCCCAAAACTTCGGGGAGCCCGACTCGCTGAATAGTGGCTACGACTGAATCGATGTCGTATTGCAGGCGATGCCAGGTCCAGGTCTGCTCATCTGTTTCCAGCACAGCAAAGGAAGCACGAGGGTCGTGATCGCGTGGCTGCCCCACACTGCCCGGATTTAGAATCCAACGATAGGCAGTATCCAACTTGAGGGTTTTCGCCGGATTTCCCCCCACCAACTCACTGTGAGCTCCGCCCTCATGCTGCGGTAGACGCCATCCCACTGCCAAATGGCTATGGCCCACCAGACAGAGAGGGGTATCGAAGGCAGTAAAGCTCTCGTCCGCCGTCATATCATCAGCAACATATTCCCACAC
>JAADFV010000018.1 GCA_013152695.1 Chloroflexota bacterium
CCGCCGTCAGGGTCGTCTTCCCATGGTCAATGTGACCAATCGTCCCCACGTTGACATGGGGCTTCTTTCGCTCGTAATGCTGCTTTGCCATTGGATGATAGTCTCCTTACAGTGTGAACTGAACTGATATTGTCAGTCTATTTATACAGATAAATGAAAAATTTGAGCCTTTTTTAGGGCATAGAAGAGGAACCCGGAGCAAACTTATCGATGAGTAGCTCCGCGCTCCTCATTAAATTCATGAGAGAGAGTCATTCGGTTGTCCGACTTGATAAGCAAGGTCGGGTGCATTGGGCTTCCTGTTTTTGCCCTCCACACAAACCGAATTATTATAACAGACCATGTTGAAAGTGCAAAATTCTTACGACCAAATATCACAGGTCGTAAATTGTTTAATAGCCGGAGCCTTGCAAGATGGAGCGCATCACATTTTCAGGCACAGGCAGGTAACGGTCGAATTCCATGGTGAAGGTACCGCGTCCCTGGGTCAGAGACCGTAAGCGGGTAGCGTAACCGAACATTTCTGCCAGGGGCACCGAGGCCTCAATCGCCTGCAAGCCTTTCGAGTGCACTTCCAGGCCATCGATTTGACCACGACGTGCATTCAAGTCTCCGATAACGTCGCCCAAGAATTCTTCCGGCAAGACCACTTCAACCTTCATTACAGGTTCGAGCAAAATGGGCTTGGCCTTGGGAATGCCGTTGCGGACGGCGAGAGAACCGGCAATGCGAAATGCCATTTCCGAGGAATCGACTTCGTGGTAGGAACCGTCAAAAACAGTTGCTTTGATGTCGACAATGGGATAGCCGCTGAGCACGCCCCCTTCGAGGGCATCGCGGATGCCGCTTTCGACGGCATTCATGTACTCACGAGGTACGGCGCCACCAACGACAGCGTTCTCGAATTGGAAGCCACTGCCGGGCTCCAGGGGCTCGAAGCGGACCTTGACGTGACCATACTGGCCCCGACCGCCAGACTGACGTACGAACCGTCCTTCGGCCTCGACTGCTTGTGTAATCGTTTCTCGGTAAGCCACTTGCGGCCTGCCGATCTTGGCATTGACGTTGAATTCACGCACCATGCGGTCGATCAGCACTTCCAGGTGCAACTCACCCATGCCCGAAATCAAAGTCTGGCCGGTGTTCTCATCGACACGCACCCGGAAGGTGGGGTCTTCGTCGGCCAAAGACTTCAGAGCCGCGGCCAGCTTATCCTGATCCGCCTTACTGCGTGGTTCGATAGAAACACTGATCACCGGTGCGGGGAAGGTGATCGATTCCAGTAAAATGGGATTGTCGGGATCAGAAAGGGTTTCACCCGTGAAAGAATGTCGCAGACCAATGATGGCAGCAATGTCACCGGCACCGATCTCTTTGATCTCTTCTCGCTTGTCGGCATAAATGCGGAGAAGCCGGCCTACTCGCTCCTTGCGGTTACGGGTGACATTCAGGACAGGTTTACCGCTTCGCAAAATGCCCGAGTAGACGCGTACGTAAGCGAGACGTCCCACATAAGGGTCTGTGACGATTTTAAAGACCAGGGCCGTGGTGGGCTCATCGAAGTCAGTTTCTCTACTGATAACCTCTTCTGTATTCGGCACTGTGCCGGTGATAGGAGGACGGTCGAGTGGAGAGGGAAGGTAGCGAATAATCGCATCCAGGAGGGGCTGTACCCCTTTGTTCTTGAGCGAAGAGCCACAGAAAACAGGTACGAGGGTACCCTTCAAGGTGGCACGACGCAACCCTGCAATCAGCTCTTCCTCAGAGATGGTCTCTCCTTCGAGATACTTGACAGTCAGGTCTTCATCACTTTCGGCGATGGCCTCGACGAGATTTTCGCGCTCGGCATGAACCAAGTCGACCAGCTCGGAGGGAATATCGATTTCCTCCGGATTGGCTCCCAACTCATCGGTATAAATCCAGGCTCGCTGGGAGAGAAGGTCGATTACGCCGCGAAAAGCGCTTTCGATACCGATAGGTACCTGCATGGCAATGGGGTTGGCGCCCAGCCTTTCGCGAATCATGCGGATAGTGCGCTCATAGTCGGCACCGGCACGATCCATCTTGTTTACAAAACAGATGCGAGGGACGTTGTAGCGATCCGCTTGACGCCAGACCGTTTCCGATTGGGGCTCGACACCGGCGACAGCGTCGAACACAACGACCCCGCCATCGAGAACACGTAGACTACGTTGTACTTCGGCCGTGAAGTCGATGTGGCCAGGCGTATCAATGAGATTGATCTGATAGCCGCGCCATTCGCAGGTGATAGCCGCCGACTGAATGGTAATGCCACGTTCCCGTTCCTGCACCATGAAATCGGTGACCGTGGTACCTTCATCCACATTACCAATGCGGTAAGTACGACCCGAATAATAGAGGACGCGTTCAGTCGTCGTGGTTTTGCCCGCATCGATGTGGGCAATGATACCAATATTCCGAATTCTGGCGAGGTCTTTATTGACAGTCATCGTATCTTCAAGAAGAAATACCGGGGACAGGAGGACAGAATCTATCTGGATTCAGCCAACTTAGCCCGATATTTTTACCAGCGGTAATGAGCAAAGGCGCGATTGGCTTCTGCCATCTTGTGGGTCTCATCGCGCTTACGAATGGTGGCGCCCTGGTTATTGGCGGCGTCCATAAGCTCGCCAGCGAGCTTGATGGCCATCGATTTACCACTGCGCTTGCGAGCATTGGTGATCAACCAGCGCTGCGCCAAGGCCAAAGCACGACTGGGGCGCACTTCGACAGGCACCTGGTAGGTGGCACCACCCACACGGCGCGGTTTGACTTCGATTTGCGGGGTGGCATTTTTCAATGCCTCCTCGAACACCTCGAGACCATCACGTTTGGTGCGTTCGCTAATGATGTCCAGGGCGTCGTAGAAGACTCGTTGGGCCGTACTTTTTTTACCACCGCGCATAAGGCGGTTGATAAAACGGGCTACAACTTCACTATTGTATCGGGGATCAGGAATCACGCTCCGACGAGCAGGTCGATAACGACGAGGCATGTTTCGCTCCTTGCGAAAAAAGAGGGTGAGGGGAAAGGATTTCCCCCCTAGACACACCGCAAGATGCGGGTTGAGGGGTACATTCGGCGACTACACGTCTTTAACCCAGAGGTACCGCTCAACCTGCATCTCGCAGGAAAGATATCATTGTCGTTTGTCGTCTCCAGCGGGGCCGAAGACTGAAAAAGAAATGAAGTTCGTTACAAAATGATTACTTGGGGCGCTTGGCACCATACTTGCTGCGGCCACGCTTGCGATCTTGCACACCCGTGCTATCCAAAGCGCCACGTACGATGTGATAGCGCACACCAGGAAGGTCTTTGACACGACCACCGCGTACTAGAACCACCGAGTGCTCCTGAAGGCTGTGGCCAATTCCAGGGATGTAGGCCGTCACTTCGATACCGTTCGTCAAACGCACACGGGCAATTTTTCGTAAGGCCGAGTTGGGCTTTTTGGGTGTAGTGGTACGCACAACCGTGCAAACACCACGGCGAAAAGGATTGCCTTTACGCGCGCGTTTGGACTTGCCTGTCTGCGCATTGAAATTATAACGCAGTGCTGGCGCTTTCTCTTTTTTGGCAACAGGCTTGCGGCCTTTGCGTACAAGCTGATTAATCGTAGGCAAAGTAAGTTCTCCTCAGACGTTCAAACTACTCAGGTGAGTGAGAATAATCATCGCTATCAGTCAGTAAATTTCATGAGCAAGTCGGGCTAGGCCTAGCCCGACTTGCGACTTATTATGCTAACACACTCATCAGGAAAGGTCAAATTCTTAACCGTGCTGAAAAGCGCTAAAATCACTCTTCCAGGCCTTCTTCTAAGTCCAACCCTTCACCGAGAATGGCGTCCAGGTCCTCTTCGCCGAAGTCCATACCCAAGGGCATGCCTAACTCGGCGACGGTCTCACTATCGAACGATTCATCGATGACGTTGTCCAGGGTTTCGATCGACTCTTTCGACTCTTTTTCTGCCTGAGCCTGGGCGGCGGCACGCTGGCGTTCAGCTTCCAGGCGAGCACGGAAACCTGTCCCCACCGGAATCAGTTTACCGATGATGACATTCTCTTTCAAACCACGCAGACTATCGGTGGCCCCGCGTACAGCGGCGTCAGTAAGGACACGCGTGGTCTCTTGGAAGGAAGCGGCAGCAAGGAAACTATCGGTATTGAGGGAGGCCTTGGTAATACCCATCAGTGTCAGCTCGTAGCTGGCAGGCAAGCCGCCTTCCGCAAGCACACGCTCATTTTCATCACGCAAATCAAAGATATCGACCAACTCGCCGGGAAGCAAGTCAGTGTCACCCGATTCTGTGATCGTTACGCGGCGGAGCATCTGGCGTAGGATAATCTCGATGTACTTGTCATGGATGCCTACCCCCTGGCTGCGATAGACCTTCTGAACCTCGTCTAGCAGGTAAATTTGGCAGGCTTCGCGGCCCTGGATGCGCAGCACCTCTTTCGGGTTTTTGGATCCTTCCGTCAGCTGCTGGCCGGCCGTTACCCGGTCGCCCTTCGAGACACGCAGGCGGGCCGAAGGAGAAATACGTTCTTCCCATTTTTCGCTTTCTTCACGGCGAACGTAGAGGACTCCATCCTCGAAGAATGCCTCTCCATCCATGCCGGCAAGAATTTCTTCGCCTTCGGCATTGCGGGCAATGACCGTGTCGGCCTGGACGCGATCACCATCGGCGATCACGAGTTCGTAGCCTTCCGGCACCTCCACTTCGCGGCGCACGATCCGCGTGTCGGTGACGGAAATCTTACGTTCTTCACCGTCCCAATAGACGTCGAAAATGCCGTCGATTTCGGCGATGACAGCCTCGCCCTTAGGGTTACGCGCTTCGAAGAGCTCTTCGACACGAGGCAGACCCTGGGTGATGTCGCCGCCTGCGGCCACACCACCGGTATGGAAGGTGCGCAAGGTCAGCTGCGTGCCCGGTTCACCGATGGATTGGGCGGCAATGATGCCGACTGCTTCGCCTAACTCAACCAGGCCACCACGGCCCAGGTCACGGCCATAGCACTCGCGGCAGATGCCGAAGCGTGTCTTACAGGTGAGCGGAGAGCGTACATAGATTTTTTCGATTCCAGAAGCGAGAATGTCGCTGACATCGTCATCGCTAAGCATCGTGCCGGCGGGGGCAATGAGCACCCCGGTTTCAGGATCGATGACATCTTGCAACACAACACGGCCGAGAATGCGCTCCTTGAAGGAAACACCGACCCTTTCTGCATCGTCACGTTCCAACCAGATACCGACATCGGTGCCGCAATCCTCTTCGGTGATGATAACATCCTGAGCAACATCGACGAGGCGGCGGGTAAGATAACCGGCATCAGCCGTACGCAGGGCAGTGTCAGCCAAACCCTTGCGCGCCCCGTGCGTGCTCAAGAAGTATTCGAGAGCAGTAAGCCCTTCACGGAAGTTGGAGCGGATGGGGAGGGCGATGATACGGCCGGAGGGATCAGCCATGAGGCCACGCATACCGGCCAACTGGCGAATCGGCTGTACCCCACCTTTGGTGGCACCCGACCGTGACATGGCGCCCAAACCCTCGCGCGGATCCAGCAACTTCTGCACTTCACTTGTCAAGGTATCGGTAGCGTGGGTCCACAACGAAACGACCTTGTTGTACTTTTCATCGGCAGTAATGAGACCACGACGATATTGGCGTTCGGCTTTTTCCACCTCGGCCGTCGTCTGGTTGATAATCGCTTCTTTCGTTTCGGGTACGTGAATATCACTGACAGCAATCGTGGTACCGGAGATCGTAGCAAAGCGGAAACCGATATCTTTGATCGTGTCGACCACTTCCGGCGTTTTCTCGGGTCCCAAACGCTTGTAAACCGAGGCCACGATATCACTCAGTTTACCTTTATCGAGGACGATATTGATGAAGCGCAGTTGCTCGGGCATGTAATAATTGAAGATTACACGACCCACCGTCGTATCGATCATACCGCTCGGTGTTTCTTCTTCGGGAACGATGGCGCGAGCCTTGAGAGCTGTGGTGATGTCACGATAAGCAGCCGGACCAATACCCGGAAGCTCAATCAGGCCACGGCGTCCCTGCTTTTGCAGGATTGCCACGATACCACCGGCAGATTCGATACCAGCCGTCAGCAAGGCTTCGGTCACCCGCTCGGGCAAGTCCAGCTCGTCCAAAGAAATCTTGTTGAGCCAGCTCGTATAATAGAATTTGATGGGAGCACGCAAACCAATATGACCCAACTCATAGGCGAGAAGAACCTCTTCGTAATCACCGAAGACCTTCCCGGCGCCGGGAGCGTCGGGATCATCGACGGTCATGTAGTAGCATCCCAAGACCATGTCTTTGGAAGGCCCCACAATCGGTTCGCCCGAGGCAGGTTTGAGCAGGTTTTTAGTGGCTAACATGTATTGGCGGGCTTCGGCCACGGCCTCATCCGATAGAGGCACATGCACTGCCATCTGATCACCGTCGAAGTCAGCATTGAAGGCCGCACACACGAGGGGATGGAGCTGGATGGCGCTTCCTTCTACCAAAATCACCTCGAAGGCCTGGATACCAAGACGGTGGAGGGTAGGCGCGCGGTTGAGCATCACCGGTCGAGATTGGATAATTTCTTCCAACACATCCCACACAGCCGGGTCAGTCCTGTCCACGAGACGCTTGGCACTCTTGATGTTGTGGGCAAAGTGGTGATCGACCAGCTTGCGCATGACAAACGGCTTGAACAATTCCAAAGCCATCTTCTTGGGCAAACCGCATTGATGCAACTTGAGCCTCGGGCCAACCACGATCACAGAACGACCGGAATAGTCGACACGTTTACCCAACAAGTTGCGGCGGAAACGCCCTTGTTTGCCTTTGAGCAGATCACTCAAAGATTTGAGCTTACGCTTGCCACTGCGACTCACCGCACGGCCACGCCGGCCATTGTCGATCAGGCTGTCGACGGCTTCTTGCAACATGCGTTTCTCATTGCGCACAATCACATCGGGAGCACCCAATTCTAAGAGGCGCTTCAGGCGATTGTTGCGGTTGATCACACGTCGATAAAGGTCATTCAAATCGCTGGTGGCAAAACGGCCACCATCCAGCTGCACCATTGGGCGCAGGTCGGGCGGAATGACAGGTAGGACGGTGAGAATCATCCATTCGGGACGATTACCGCTCTTGCGGAAGGATTCCACGACCCGCAGACGTTTGGCATCTTTGCGGCGGCGTTGCTTCGAACGCGAGGTGCGAATACTATTCCGCAATTCCACTGCCATCTTATCGAGATCGACTTTTTTGATGAGCTCATAAATAGCTTCGGCACCCATTCCGGCGCGAAAGACATTCCCCCAGCGGTCTCGCAGATCGCGATACTGGGTTTCGGTCAGTAATTCACCTTCGCGCAGAGACTTCAGCTCATTGATCTGGGTCTCGACTTGCTGGCGAGCCACCTCTTTTTGGGCGTCAATCGTTTCATAGATTCGGCTCAGGAGCTCCTCGGCCTCACGGCGGTGATTATCTCGTTTCGCCGCGGCGAGAAGGCGTGCCTCTTCGATTTTTTCCTTATGCTCCGCGTCCAGATCGTTGAGACGCTCCTTCAGAGCTTCATTCAGCAGTTCCTGATGATCACGCGCCAGAACCACGCCCGCTTCGATCAGAGGTTCATCACTCCAGGGAAGCATGACGGGCTCGCGCAACTTCTTGCCCAGGTTATCCTGGATGAAGTCCTGTAGCTTGGCGCCGACCTCTGTCGTCACCTGGGCGGCCTTCTCTACCAATTCTGTTTCGGCGGCGGCAATCGACTCGGCCTCTTCTGCATCGACAGCCTCGAGCGCGGCATCACGCGCGGATTCGATGGCCATAATCTGGCCGCTAGTCTCCGATTCGATGCGGGCAAAACGAGACTGCATCTCACGTTCCAAGCGCTGCAGTGCCCGCGCCCGCTGGTCTTCATCGACTTTGGTGATGATGTACTGGGCAAAATAGAGAACCCGCTCGAGATTTCGTGGTGAAAGATCGAGCAACAAGCCCAAGCGGCTGGGTACGCCCTTGACGTACCAGATATGGCTCACCGGTGTAGCCAGTTGAATATGCCCCATCCGCTCGCGACGGACGCGAGCAGGAGCCACTTCAACGCCGCACTTATCGCAAATGATACCTTTGTGCCGAATGCGCTTGTACTTTCCGCAATAGCATTCCCAGTCTTTTGTAGGACCAAAAATGCGCTCACAGAATAGGCCATCACGTTCCGGTCGTAAGGTTCGATAGTTGATTGTCTCTGGTTTTAAAACTTCGCCATAGGACCATTCCAAAATTTGTTCTGGTGAGGCTAGGCTAATTCGAATCGCATCAAAATTGTTAACTTCCAAGATTAGACCTCCATCGATATCGATCTAAAGACTGGACAAGGTCGCTTATTCACGACCGGCCATGGGGCCTGGTGTAGTGAGGCTGAATCCCAAATGAGGGAGTTGTTCGCTGCCATCTTCTTTGGAGAACTGGATACTCTCCTCGTTTTCGTTATACACTTCTACAGAAAGCGCCAGAGATTGCAGTTCTTTGACAAGAACACGGAAGGATTCAGGAACTCCCGGTGGCTGGATACGCTCTCCCTTGACGATGGCTTCATATGTCTTCACACGCCCGGTCACATCGTCTGACTTGACCGTGAGCATTTCCTGCAAAGTATGGGCCACGCCATAGGCTTCCAGGGCCCAGACTTCCATCTCACCGAAGCGCTGACCGCCAAACTGTGCTTTGCCGCCCAAAGGTTGCTGCGTTACCAGGCTGTAAGGGCCGGTAGAACGCGCATGGACTTTATCCTCGACGAGATGGTGGAGCTTGAGCATATAAATGATGCCCACCGTGACCGGCTGCTCGTAGGACTCACCGGTTTTACCGTTGAATAGCTTCATTTTACCGGTGATAGGCACAGGCCAATCCACCTGTTTGGAGACTTTGTGGGCCATGTCGAGCAAATCCTGACCCGATAGCTCCCCTGGATCACGGTCATAACTGCGCAGCCACTCGCGCAGGCAGACGTCGATCACTTCCTCGTTAGCGATTTCGCGCTCATCCTTTGTGCGCGGATCATCTTCGTAAACCATGAGGAACTGCGGATCGTATCCATGCTCCCGTAGCCAACGATCGAGAACCTGACGTCGCGCATAGGTTTCGTCCATGTAGAGCTGTTCTTCATCAATGTCATCATCGGCCAGCCATTCGCTGAGATAAAGCAGTCGTGCTTCATTGTCATCTTCGAGGTCAGGAAAGGCTTCTTCGCCACCGTTTTCCTCGATCCAGGCCCAGGTGGCTTCGGTTACATCGTTCCAGGCTTTGTCGATCAACCACGCTCGCGCCAACTCAGCCTCGATTTCACGCTCGGTGGCACCGTCAAAGACCGGTGTCATGATGCGGAAACCAAGACGATCGGCAGCCCACCCCAGATGGGTCTCGAGAATCTGGCCAATATTCATGCGGGCGGGAACACCCAGGGGGTTGAGAATGATGTCGACGGGTGTGCCATCGGCCAGGAACGGCATATCGGCTTCGGGAACAATGCGGGAAACCACACCTTTGTTCCCATGCCGACCAGCCATCTTGTCGCCGGCCGTCAGTTTACGACGCTGCGCCACAATCACCCGCACCATCGATTCAACGCCGGCCGAAAGATCGCTGTTGTTTTCGCGGTTGAATTCATGAATGGCAACTACCTTCCCGCGTTCACCGTGAGGCAGGCGCAGGGAAGAATCTTTAACTTCGCGTGCTTTTTCGCCAAAAATCGCCCGCAGAAGTTTTTCTTCGGGGGTCAGTTCGGTCTCACCTTTTGGTGTAATCTTGCCTACGAGGATATCGCCGGGTTTGACCTCTGCACCGATACGAATGATGCCATGCTCGTCGAGGTGCTTGAGGGCGTCTTCACCCACATTGGGGATATCACGTGTGATTTCCTCGGGGCCCAGCTTGGTATCACGAGCTTCGATCTCATACTTTTCGACATGAATCGAGCTAAAAACATCCTCTCGCACTAAACGTTCGGAAATCAGGATAGCGTCCTCGTAGTTGCCCCCCTCCCAGGAGAGGAAAGCGACCAGAACATTGCGTCCCAAGGCCAACTCACCGCCCTCGGTGGAGCTGGAATCGGCCAGAGGCTGCCCTGTCTCCACATAATCGCCCTTATGCACAATGGGACGATGGTTGATACAGGTCGATTGATTGGAACGATTATATTTGCGGAGTTCGTAAACACGGCGGAAGCCATCCTCTTCTTCGACGACGATGGCGGAAGAGCTGGCACTCACAACCCGGCCCGGATTCTGGGCAATCAAAACATGACCGGAGTCCACGGCAGCAGGATATTCCATGCCCGTGCCTACCAGGGTCCACCAGAGGCACGGCCTGACGCTGCATGTTCGAACCCATGAGGGCGCGATTGGCATCATCATGCTCGAGGAAAGGAATGAGGGCCGCCGATACCGACACAATCTGTTGAGGCGAGACATCCATATAGAAAATGCGGCTGGGATCTTCGAACTCAAATGTTTGGTGACGGCGTACCGAAACACGATCACGAAGGAAACGACCCTTTTTATCCAGAGGTGTCGAGGCCTGAGCAATCGCGAAGTTTTCTTCTTCATCGGCAGTGAGGAAGACAACTTCATCACTGACGGTAGGAACGATTTTCAGGGTGGGTAAGAGCTCGGCGTAGCTTGCCAGTTTTTCTGCCGTGGTCTCATCGATCTCGACACCGGCCTGAGCAAGTACTTCTTCTGTCTCAGGATGAACGACATCCTCGAGTAAAACATGGCCCACACTGGCCTCGGCGCGATTGTCGACCTTGTGCAAAACCCGGCGGTAGGGCGTGGCGATAAAGCCGTAATCATTCACACGCGCATAAGTTGCCAAAGAGCCAATGAGACCGATGTTCGGACCTTCTGGTG
>JAADFV010000019.1 GCA_013152695.1 Chloroflexota bacterium
TACGCCGCATAACGGATGTGGCGGACGCCCGGCACGCGATGGTAAGACAAACGTTGGTGGTGGGAGGCCACCCCGCGTTCATCGCATCCGTGATGCGATGAACACCACGCGCGCCCGCGACGAAGCCGGGTTCAGCCGGCGCTGTTTTGTAGCCCTACGGTTCACCGTTGGGCGGCCCGCGCTGACGCAACAAGCTTCTTGCTTGCGGCCACCTCGTCCCCGCCCCTCGCCCAGCCAAAGTTAGACGATTTCCCGGAGAAGGATGTATGATTGGCTCGCTTCGCTGCTTATCGCGGATTCTCCTCATCCTTATGCCTACCACTTCCCCAACCAGCTCCCCTCTCTCACGCATTGCTCAAGCTGCCTCGCTCGTGATGGCGCTCTTTATCGCCAGTCGCGCCTTGGGCCTCGTGCGCGAAATGGTGATCGGGGCTCGTTTTGGCGCCAGCGCCGATCTCGATGCCTACCTCGCTGCCTTCCGCCTGCCAGATTTGCTTTTTACCCTGGTGGCCGGTGGCGCTCTCGCCTCCGCCTTTATCCCCACCTTCAGCGAAAGGCTGGCATTGGGAGATGAGACGGATGCCTGGGGTTTAGCATCGAAGGTCGCGAATCTTTTGGTGCTATCGCTTACGGTACTGGCCTTGCTCGCCGCTGTGGCAGCACGGCCTCTGGTCAGCCATATCATTGCCCCCGGTTTTTCGGCAGAACAGCAGTTGCTCACCGTCTCCCTCATGCGCTGGATGTTGGTCTCGACCATCATCTTTGGCCTCAGTGGTCTGGTCATGGGGATTCTAAATTCATATCAGCATTTTTTGCTGCCCGCCCTGGCTCCGGTCGCATACAATGCTGCCATTATTGTGGCAGCCTGGTTATTGGCGCCCTTATGGGGCGTACGCGCTCTGGTAGTAGGTGTCGTTGCTGGCTCAGTGCTGCATCTACTGGTGCAGGTGCCCGGTTTACGCCATTTCCATGTACGCTGGATTCCTTCACTAAGTCTGGCTGACCCTGGTGTACGCGAGGTGTTGCGCTTGATGGCCCCACGTGTGCTCGGTCTGGCTGTAGTGCAGCTAAATTTCTTGGTCAACGTATTCCTGGCCTCACATCTCGTGGCAGGTTCAATCAGTGCCCTGAACTATGCCTGGCTGATCATGCTCTTACCACAAGGCATCTTTGCCCAGGCCATTGCCACGGCGGCTTTTCCCACCTTTGCCCATCAGGCGGCCAAAGGTGAGCGCCTTGCCATGCAAGACACACTAGGACGTCTTCTTGCCCTCTTGTTGTTTCTAACGGTGCCTGCCGCACTGCTACTCATTTTATTGCGAGTACCGCTGATTAGCTTGTTATTACAACGCGGTGCATTCGATCTCTACGCCACCGAGATGACGGCCTATGCCTTGCGCTTTTATGCGCTGGGATTAGTCGGGCACGCGGTGGTGGAAGTGGTGGCGCGCGGGTTTTATGCACTCAAAGATACGCTGACGCCAGTCGTAGTGGGGGTGTCGGCCATGGCTTTGAACGTACTACTGAGTCTCTGGTGGGTGGGACCACTGGCTCATGGCGGCCTGGCCCTGGCAAATTCGGTGGCAACGTTGCTGGAGATGGCCGTACTATTGTGGCTGTTACGTGGGCGCTTGGGAGGATGGAGCGAAGGTTTGGTGGGCCGTAGCCTTTTGAAAACATTGGGAGCGAGTGCAGTGATGGGAATCGTTGTGCTGATATCATTGCAGCTCTTTGCGGCCTGGTCACAATCCCTACAGGCCATCGGCATTGGCACCCTGGCGGTGATTACCTACGGTGCTGCTGCCTGGCTTCTGGGCTCACCCGAAATACGGACTTTACCCCAGCTTATTCGTAGAAAATAAAGGCCCGAATGAAGGTTTCTTCCTGCTTATCAATTTGAAGCAGAGTTTCACGTACTTCCACGGTGTGGCTTTGTGGGGCTATTTAGCATTATAATAGATCAGCCCCATATTTCCTGGCGGCGAAAGAGGAAAATTATGCAGCAGGCATCACCTGTTGAGCCAGCTAGCCTCATCACGATTTTTATCGAGATGATCGCAGCCCCAAGCAAGGCCTTGCAACGCGTTGCCATCCGGCAAACACACAGCTGGTGGCTCCCAATCCTTCTGGCCATCATAGCGCCAATCTTATATTTGTGGCTTAATCTCGAGCGCACCCTGGCCCTGGCATCTAAACAGCTAGAGCTTCGCTTGAGCGCTCTTCCTCCTGATCAAATCGAAGCAGCACGTAGTGTGGCCGAGCGCCTGACCCAGGCCAATACCGTGATGATCACCGCGGTGCTTTCCGCCCTGATCAGCCTGGCTATCGGGCTCCTCATCAGCACCATGATTTTGTATTTCGGTGCGGCCCTCTTGGGGGCGATGCCCAAGCTCAACCAACTTTGGCCTGCTGTCGCCTGGACCTGGCTGCCTTTTGCCTTTCGGGGCTTCCTCCAGTCCGTTTGGACCGTCATCAACCAGTCCTTGATCACCTATCCTGGACTTTCCTACTTTGTTGCCAGCGGCGATCCTCTTGCCGATAGTCAGAATTGGCGCTTCGTCGCCCTTTCCCAAATCGATCTTTTTTCCCTTTGGCATATCGTCCTCGTTTTCGTGCTCCTGCGCGTCGTCACACGTTTGGGAAGCGGAAGCGCCTTCGTTCTAACCCTCATCTATGCTGCCCTTAACCTTGCCCTCCGTCTTGTCCCTCTTTTTCTCGGGGGGCTGGTGTCAATCGGTAGCTAGAACAAGTCATTCTCTCAAATAAACTACATCTTTGTTGAACCAGGATTTCCCTATGCGTAAGTTTGCTCTTGCCTTAATCATCGTTGCTCTTGTCTCCACAGCCTCGTGGTTTGTCTATCAGGCAACCGCTCAAGAAAAAGAACCTCCTCCACCCGATTACGAAATTTATACCGTGACCCTTCGTGATATCACTTCCCAGGTCACTGCCATCGGCTCGATCGAACCTCTAGCAGAAGTCAACCTCACGTTTCGTGGTACGGGACGTGTGGCTGAACTGAACGTCAGGCTTGGTGATTCGGTACGAGCAGGCCAGGTGCTGGCACGTCTTGACACGGCGGAGCTGCAACTGGCCAAGGAACAGGCGCAGATCGGCCTGCGCCTGGCCCAAGCCAATCTCGCCAAAGCAGAACAACCCGCCGATCCCCTTGATATTGCGGCCGCCGAAGCTGCTCTCGAATCGGCAAAAGCAGCACGCAATGCGGCGCGGGCCGCGTACGAAGACTTATTGCGCGGGCCTACGCGAGCCCAGCGTAAGGTGCTCGAAGCCAATACCGAACGCGCTCGTGTGCTCCTGGAATCGGCCCAACAAGCTTACGACCGTATCTCCAGCCTGCCCAATGCAGGGATGATGCCCCAGGCTGTGCAATTGCAACAAGCAACCATCGACTACGAAGTAGCCAAAGCCAATGCCGAAAATGCCCTGGCTCCCCCTACCGCCAGCCAAAAAGCCAGCGCCCTCGCCCAGATCGCCCAGGCCGATAGCGCCGTGGTGCAAGCGCAAGCCACCCTGCAGCGCCTGCAAAAAGGCATTTCTGCCGAAGACCTGGCAATCATGCAAGCCCAGGTCGATCAAGCCGAAGTTGCCGTTCGCCAGGCCGAACTCGCCCTTGCCAATGCCGAGATCATTGCCCCCATGGACGGCATCGTCGGTCTTTTGAACATCCATCTCAACGAAACTTACACCCCTGGCGTTCCGGCTATCGTCCTCTCCAACCCGACAGCTTTCCATGTCGAGCTCAATGTCGATGAAATCGATATCGGCCAACTGGCGGTAGGACAACCCGCAGAAGTCACCATTGATGCGCTGGATAATGCCAAGGTAAATGGCACTGTCAGTAATATCGCCCCTGTAGCCGGGGTGGGAGCAGGCTCGTTAGGAACAGGAGCTCTCGTCACCTACCAGGTGATCATCAACCTCGAGCCGACCGATGTACCTCTACGTCCCGGCATGACGGCATCAGTGGCGATCACCACCGCTGAGGCGAAAAATGTTATCGCCATCCCCAATCGTGTGATGCATCTCGATCGAAAGACAGGTGAAACCTATGTCGAAAAGATTGTCGATGGTGTACCCACCCGCGTCAATGTCGAAATAGGTCTCCGCAACGAACAGTTCAGCCAAATAGTCTCCGGGCTAGAGCCAGGTGACAAGCTCGCTATCCGCCGCGTCGACACAGGCGAGAATTTACGCCGACAATTATTCGGAGGCTGATCGTGAGCGAACAACAACCTGTCATCGCCACCCAAGACATCACCAAAGTCTACCAAATGGGCACGGTTGAGGTGCACGCCCTCCGGGGGATATCCCTACGCATCTATGCCGGTGAACTGGTATCCATCATGGGGCCATCGGGCTCCGGCAAATCGACCCTCATGAACATCCTCGGTGCCCTCGATGTGCCTACCAGTGGCTCTTACTGGCTGGAAGGACAGGACATGAGCCACATGAACGACGACCAGCTTGCCGAGATTCGCAACCGGCGTATTGGCTTCGTCTTTCAAAACTTCAATTTGTTGCCACGCACCAGTGCTTTGGCCAATGTCGAGCTGCCTTTGATTTATGCCGGGGCTCACCATCGCCGTGAACGCGCTCGTCAGGCCTTAGAGCAGCTGGGATTAGGCGATCGCCTCCATCATCATCCCAATGAACTATCCGGGGGCCAACAGCAGCGTGTGGCCATTGCCCGCGCCCTCGTCAATAATCCCAGCATTATCCTCGCGGACGAACCGACCGGTAACCTCGATTCGAAATCTGGGGCAGAAATCATGCGTATTTTCCAGGATTTGAATGAGGAGAAAGGGATCACCATCATTTTTGTCACCCACGAACCGGAGATTGCCGAACATACGCGCCGCATCATTCGCCTGCAAGACGGCCTTGTCATCAACGATAGCCCGGTGAAGAATCCGCGGCGCGCGGGCACACGTGCCTACACACGGCGCACGCGTGATCTCATCCATACAGAGCATCAGACGGGGGGTGGCATGCCCCCTTCCACGCCTTCGATTGGGCCGGACGGCTCCGGGAGAGCAGCCGAAGCAACAGCTCTACCTGATAGTTCTGGCCAAAGAGAGGAGACGTCATGAGTGTTTTTGAATCTTTCCGCATCGCTCTACGCGCCCTCGCTGCCAACAAACTGCGCTCGATTCTCACCATGCTGGGCATCATCATCGGCGTAGGTGCGGTCATCGCCTTGATGAGCGTGGGCCAGGGCGTACAACAGCTCATTACCGATCAATTACAAAGCGCCGGTTCCAATCTGCTGATCATCATCCCCGGCCGCATTTCTGACACCCACCCCGGTGGTTTACGACGCCAGCGTCCTAGCAAACCACTCACAAATGGCGACTGGAAAGCAATCAGCGATCCTCTCCTCGTGCCCGAGGTGTTGGCAGCTGTCCCGGAGATCGAGGGAGGTGCCGATATTGTTCGCGGCAACAACAACTTGCGCATCTCCATCATTGGTACCAACGAAGATTTTGCACCGGTACGAAACTATAACGTAGTCCTGGGCCGTTTCCTCACGGCTGAAGACGTCGCCACCGAGGGACGCACAGTAGCCCTGGGCAGCAAGGTTGCAGAAGCCCTATTCCCCAACGATGAATATCCCTTAGGACAGATCGTACGCATCAATGGCATTAGTTTTCGTGTAGTTGGCGTCATGGAAGAGAAAGGTGGTGGGGGTTTTGGTAGCCTCGACAATTTCGTCTATGTGCCCTTTACCACCGTCCAAAAACGCCTCTTCCCCAACCGCCGCAGCTCTCGTGGCGAACCGACCGTTTCTCTCATTCTCGCCAAGGTTGTCAGTGAAGACAAGCTCGATGATGCTGCAGCTTCCATCGAAGAACTTCTGCGCCAACGGCATAATATCACCTTCCTGGATGAAGACGACTTTAGCGTGATCAATCAGGCCGATATTCTCGACATTTTTGGCAGTATTACCAGCGTGCTCACTACCTTTTTAGGTGGCATTGCTGCCATCAGCTTGCTGGTGGGAGGCATCGGCATCATGAACATCATGCTGGTATCTGTCACCGAACGCACCCGCGAGATCGGCTTACGCAAAGCAGTGGGAGCAAAACGACGTCACATCCTCACCCAATTCCTCGTCGAAGCCATGGTGCTGAGCCTGATGGGGGGGATCATCGGCATGATCTTGGGCTTTGCTGGTGCGCAAGGACTTGCCAGCCTTTCCGAAGGTCTCCAAGCCGTGGTTACCCTGGAATCGATCTTGCTGGCAACAGGATTTAGTGCCTTTGTAGGGCTCTTTTTCGGCATTTATCCTGCCCTGCGTGCTTCCCAACTTCATCCCATCGATGCACTCCGTTACGAATAGGTGGCGATTATGAAACAGAAACATTTATATTGGATTCGTGCCTCAACATTCTTGCTTCTGATCCCCTTGCTCTTGCTGGTTGCCTGTCGCCCACCCATTCCTGTGCCCAAGACCCCTACGCCGGTCCCGCCCACGGCAACTCGCACCCCCACGCCACGACCGACAGCCGCAGCCCCCCTCGCTACGCCGACTCCCCTTCCGCCCCCCACACCCCTACCCACACCGACACCGCAGCCCCTCGTGCGTCTGCCCGGTGCCTATGTCGACGTTCTCCAAACCACTCTTCTCTCCGCACCCGGAGGCGAGACTTTACGGACATTGGTGGCAGGAGACCGCCTGGGGGTGATCGGTATCACGCCTGATGGAAACTGGTTGCAGGTCCGTTACCAACCTGATTTGAGTAATCCCCCCATCGACGGCTGGGTGCGCCGGGCGGATGTCACCCTCTTCACAGAACCTTCCGGCCTGCAGACCACCGAGCACGTTACCCCTACCCCGCAACCTCTCACTGCCCCCCTCCCAGAGCCAAGCGGCAGGGGGCAAACGGCCACGGTCATTGCCGACAGATTGCATCTGCGTGCCGGACCCGGCGTCGATCAATCCATCCTCAGCACCTTGCCTTATGGAACCCTTTTACAGGCTATCGGCCGTACTGCAGATTCCAGTTGGGTCCAGGTAGAAACCGAGAGCGGCTTAGAGGGCTGGGTGGCCGCCCGTTGGTTGTCAGTGGTTGCCGATGTGAACGACCTGCCCATTACAGGCGTGGCCACCACCGGTGTCCCACTCTCGGCTGCCCCCCCTTCCCTGAGCGGTACAATTGTCTTTCAGAACCGTAATGACGGCGATATCTTTATCATCGCTGCTTCTGGATCAAATATCCAACGCCTTACCTATGGCTTCGACCCGGCCTTCAGTCCTGATGGTTCCTTGATAGCCTTCACGCGTTGGGATGAACCGCGTGGACTCTGGCTCACTAAACGGGATGGCAGCAATCCACACTTGCTCATCAGCGCCAACCAACCACGCTCTCCCACCTGGACACCCGATGGCCAGGCTATTATTTTCGAACGCAGCACAGGTGATTATCAATGTTACGACACCCCCATGGGGTGTCTTTCTCAAAGTGATTTCGATGCCTTTTTTGGAGGGAACGACTGTGTTACCGGCCCCTTTGGTAGTTTTTGTCGCAGTGATTTTCGCCTGATACATCGCAGCAGCAAAGGCCTGACGCGCTATAACCTGGCCGATGGTAGCACCCGTGATTTGCCAGCCAGTCCCGAGGCTCAGGCCCCGGTCCATCATCCCCAGACGGATCAGGTACTCTATCTGGATGGAGACGCCCTCGCTGTGACGCGCGATGTTGGTGACGATCCCCCTTACCACATACTCGACCAGGTGGTCATCGGCCCGGCCGTCTACAGTCCCGATGGACAATTCATCTATCTCAGCCAGCGTTCCGGCGACCACTGGGACATTTGGCGATATCGCAGCGACGGTAGCCAGCCCTTTGCCCTCACAACCCAACCACCCTTGCGTAGCCGTCCCATCAACAACGTTTCTCCCACCGTCAGCCCCGATGGCCGCACCATCCTCTTCCTCAGCGATCGCCAGGGCCGGTGGCAATTCTGGTTGATGAACAGTGATGGCAGCAATCAGCGCCCCTGGACCAGTGGCCCCCTTGCCCAGATTGATCTTGAATTCAATTATGCCAATGAACGCATGGCTGATTGGAGCTAATAAGCGATAATACCCAGCAACCATTCATTTTTCGAGAGATAACCATGAGCGACCACTTGCAGGATTTTGCCGCCGAACTCACGAAACACAGTAACGCCGAAGTGTATACCGATCTGGCAACACGCTTGTTGTACAGCACCGACGCTTCCATCTACCAAATCACGCCGCTGGCCGTGGTCGTGCCTCGTCTTGATGAAGATGTACTGGCCACTATGGAAATTTGCCAACGCGAAAATCTTCCCGTATTGCCGCGTGGAGGGGGTTCGAGCCTGGCGGGACAGGCCGTGGGCGAGGCCGTGGTCATCGACTTCAGCAAGTATTTCGATAAGGTGCTGAATCTGGATAGTGAGCGCCGTCGTGTGCTCACGCAAGTAGGTTTGCCATTGGACAACCTCAATCGCTATCTACAGCCTTATGGCCTCATGGTGGGACCAGATCCGGCCAGCGGCAGTCGTGCCGTTATCGGTGGCATTATCGGCAACAATAGCACAGGCTCCCATTCCATTGTCTACGGCAAAATGTCGGACCATGTCCTCAGATTACGCACTGTCTTGGCCGACGGGAGCGAAAGCTGGTTGGGGCCAGTAGCCTGGTCGGAGATTGAAAAAAGTAACGGCAAGGCACCATTCGCTGCCGCCATTCAGCAACAAATGGCTACCCTTGTCTCCGAAAATAAAGCATTGATCGATGCCCAATTCCCCAAATATTGGCGCCGTTCTGACGGCTATAACCTGGATATCATCCGCCGGCAACTGGACGAAGAGCATCTCAATCTGGCACCACTGCTGGTGGGGAGTGAAGGAACGTTAGGATTGATCCTGGAGGCCGAGCTCAATCTTGTCCCCATACCTCGCTACAAGGCCCTGGCAATTCTCCACTTTGCCAGCGATGATGCCGCCTTTCGCGCCGTACCCGGCTTGCTGGAGCTCAACCCCTCGGCAATCGAGCTCATCGATGATGTCTTGATGGGACTGACGCGCGCCTCAGATGTGTGGCGTAAGCGCCTTACCTTTGTCGAAGGAGAACCTCAAGCCGTCTTTATCGTCGAGTTTGCCGCAGAGGAGCAAAGCGAAATCGATGCCCGCCTACAGGCCTTGGAACAGCACCTGAGCCGTAGTGGCTACCACCAACCCCTGGTAACGATTACCGATGCCGCGGAGCAGGCCAATGTCTGGCATGTACGCAAAGCTGGTCTGAACCTCCTCCTATCCATGCGCGGCGATGCTAAACCTGTGCCCGGCATCGAAGATGTGGCCGTTCCTCCCGAAAATCTGGCCGATTACATGGCAGAACTAGAGACCTTGATGGAGGGCCGGGGAGTGGTCGCAGCCATGTACGCGCATGCCTCTGCCGGCTGCATCCATACCCGCCCCATTCTCAATCTCAAAACCAGCGAGGGTGTACATCAGCTTATCGAACTCGTCGAAGCTTCGGCAGAGCTGGCCAAAAAATATGGAGGCGTCAAGTCGAGCGAGCATGCCGATGGCCTGGCGCGAAGCTTTCTCAATCCTGAATTCTTTGGTCCTGACATTTATGAATTGCTTCGCCGTGTCAAGGGTATCTTTGATCCAAACGGCCTCATGAACCCCGGCAAAATCGTCGATCCCTTACCGCCCGATCAGAATCTGCGCTTTGGCCCCGACTACCACATCACTCTTCGCATCGATCCCTTATTCGATTGGTCGTATGATGGAAGCTATGCTCAGGCCGTGGAGATGTGCAACGGCGCCGGTGTCTGCCGAAAATTGGACATCGACACCATGTGTCCTTCATTCCAGGCTTTGCGGGATGAAAAGTTCAGTACGCGCGGGCGTGCCAACCTTTTGCGAGCTGCCCTCACCGGTGCTCTTCCCGGTGGCCTCAGCAATCCCGATTTACTTGAGGCCCTGGATTTATGCCTGGGTTGCAAGGCCTGCAAAAGTGAGTGTCCCTCCAGTGTGGATATGACCAAACTCAAGGAGGAAGCATTGGCGCAGGTCTATCGTAGCCAGCGACCACCTCTCAATAAACTGGCGTTCGCCCACATTGCTCGCTTGTCGGCTCTGGCCGCACCCTTCGCGCCTTTGGTCAATTTTACATTCCAGTTTACACCGACGCGTAAATTGCTGAGCAAGGCCCTGCACATTCATCCCAACCGTGCTTTCCCTCCCTTTCAGCGAAATACTTTTAGCCGGCAGTGGCGACGCCAGAACACAACCGTACCGGTCGACGATCGCCCCCGCGTCGCCCT
>JAADFV010000020.1 GCA_013152695.1 Chloroflexota bacterium
CGGGAGCGCTGAGGCCCCCGCCGACCGTTTTGGGTTGTAAACCTTCTATTTCGGGAGTTCGCTCAATGAGATTCCCAGGGCCTTGGCTACGCCCTCACCATAGGCCGGATCGGCTTTCCAACAGTTACCGATGTGGCGCAGTTTGATCTCTTTGGGTATGTCGCCCATGGCGCGAGCAGTGTTCTCGAACAGTACCTGCTGCTGTTCGCTGCTCATGGCGCGGAATAGGGCTCCGGGCTGGGAGTAGTAATCGTCGTCATCCTCGCGGTGATTCCAATGATCGGCCGCACCCTCGAGGGGAAGAGGAGGCTCGCGGAATTGCGGTTGCTCTTGCCACTCGCCGTAGCTGTTAGGCTCATAGCCCAAGGTGCCTCCGTAATTATCGTCCACCCGCATGGCGCCATCGCGATGAAAGGCATGAACGGGGCAGCGTGCGCGATTGACCGGAATGAGATAATGGTTGACTCCCAGGCGGTAACGTTGGGCATCGCCATAAGAAAACAGTCGCCCTTGCAGCATCTTATCGGGCGAGAAGCCGAGGCCGGGGACGATGTTGGCTGGGTTGAAAGCTGCCTGTTCCACCTCGGCAAAGTAGTTTTCTGGATTTTTATTCAGCTCGAGCACCCCCACATCCATAAGTGGGTAATCCCGGTGTGGCCAGACTTTAGTCAAGTCGAAAGGATTGAAGGGGAATTTGGCGGCCTCAGCTTCGGGCACCACCTGGATCTTCATATCCCAGCGAGGAAAATCTCCTCGTTCGATAGCCTCGAACAGATCACGCTGGTGGCTTTCCCGATCCTTGCCGATGAGCGCTTCCGCCTCTTCATCACTCAAATTCTTGATGCCCTGGCGCGTTTTCAGGTGAAACTTGACCCAAAATCGCTCGCCCTCGGCATTGATCATGCTGTACGTATGACTGCCATAGCCGTTCATATGCCGATAAGATAAGGGAATACCCCGGTCACTCATGGTGATAGTCACCTGGTGCAGGGCTTCAGGAAGGCTGGTCCAGAAATCCCAGTTATTGCGAGCGCTGCGCATGTTCGTACGAGGATCGCGCTTGACAGCGTGGTTGAGATCAGGGAACTTGAGGGGATCACGCAGGAAAAATACGGGTGTATTATTGCCAACCAGGTCCCAATTCCCCTCTTCGGTGTAAAATTTGATGGCAAAGCCACGGATATCGCGCTCAGCGTCGGCAGCACCTCGCTCGCCTGCCACCGTCGAGAAACGAACGAACAACTCCGTCTCCTTGCCTATCTCGGAGAATATCTTGGCCTTGGTATAGCGACTGATGTCGTGGGTGACGGTGAATGTTCCATATGCGCCCGATCCTTTGGCATGCATGCGCCGCTCGGGAATTACCTCACGGTCGAAGTGGGCCAGCTTTTCCAGAAACCAGACGTCCTGAAGAAGCTGCGGCCCGCGAGGCCCTGCCGTCATTACATTTTGGTTATCAGCAACAGGCGCGCCGACATTGTGGGTCAGTTTTTTCTTATTCATCTCTTATCTCCTTTGAGATTATGGCTCGAATACACTGAACGATTTAAGGATTGATGTAGCGAGACCAGCACATAGTGGGTCCTGTTTGAACGGCTGAAAATATGATCCCCTATCGTCTTGAGCAAAGAAAGTCGCTACACAATCTCTTAATGATCGAAGCCAACAGGCAAGCCCTGCTCCCTCGGGGATTAAGGCGGACAATTCGCCCTTAACCCAGGATACACCTAGTAAGATAGCATTGTCAATGTTCTTTTTACGAGTTAGTACGTTTCAAAAAGAGGGCGGTTGGAAGGGGTAGCCCAGCCTTAGTTACTTCCCCCGTTTTTAACAAAAGCAGAAGCTACCCCACTCTAAGTGCAAACACAGAAGTGTAGTTAGATTCGAAAACACAATGTGTCACCCTGAACGGGTCGAATGTACAACTGACATGGCCACGAAACGCTAGCGAAGGGTCTAGCGGTCAATAAATCGCTAGATTCTTCACTAGAATTGGCACCACGATGGGCCTTTTTGTGTTAATATTCGCATCCTTTTGATGTTTGTTGACCTTAAAAAGCCGTTCAGAATGACAGTGTAAGGGCGTATTTGTCAGGAAATAACGTCAATTATCCCGCAACTTACGTGTTTGTGCTTAGCGAAGAAGACTATCGTTTGCCCTTTTCAGGATGGTAATACTTGGGATAATCGCCGATGAGCAGATACAAAGGGGGTTCATCCTCTTCGATCGTCGGAAAACGAGCCACCGGTTCGATAAAGAAGTTATCATACTGATCATCATTCACCGAAGAAATCTCTCCCACCAAGACCCGATTCCCAGCAGCCCAAAAGCTATGTGCGCAGAATGGCACCAGGGTGATGCTCTCTCCTGGCGTCAAAGTTACTGTTTCCCCCGCTTTGAAAGTACGGCGAACACCATCAATGCTTACCGTTACATCTGTTTCCAACAGTTGCAGCTGCTCATTCGAGTTGAAAAGTCGAATGAATAGATCCCCACCACCTCTGTTGATGATATCCTCCATCTTGACCTGATGAAAGTGCATCGGAACAACCTGACCCGCATTCACGATCATTATTTTCTCCGCATAAATTTTACCTCGTCCCGTCTTCAAATTCTCGGGCGCTCCGTTGCGAATTGTAAACAGAAAGAGGCCTTTTTTCTCGTAGTTACCTAATCCAAAATCGGTAATATCCCACCCCATAGCGTAATCGACAATTTCACGAACCTCTTCACCTTTCGAGGCCCAATCCTCTGGGGTCCAGTAGGCAAAGGGGGGCAGATAAAAGCCATGTGATCTGATAAATGCATCGGCATCACGCATAATCGCGTTGATTCTTGATCTTTTCATTAAAAAGCTCCTGGATTTTTAGATTTCAAGGTTAATATGGCTGTATTTTTCCGGGTTCGGCGATAACCACCGTCCCGCACGACCTTCTAATTTGCGTCAATACAAGAAAATATCCTCAAATTTCGTGGTTCAATCACCATTCTTATCTAAGGTTTTAGGGATGATGCCCATTTCGTGGACGGCTTCTGCACCGACCATGAGACTCACGATCTCGTCTGGAGTCGTCTCCGCGGCAATACGTTCCGCCACCTTCTGACCGCGACGCAGGATCACAATACGATCGGCTACGGCAAACACATCCTGCATGTTGTGGCTGATGAGAATGACAGGAACGCCTTGATCACGCAATGTGCGTACCAACACCAACACTTTGCGCTGCTCCGAGACCCCCAAGGCCGCGGTCGGTTCATCCATGATCATCAGCTTCGCGTTCCAGTAGATAGAACGGGCAATGGCAACAGCCTGGCGCTGTCCACCCGACAGATTGCGGATCTGTTCTGTCAAAGAAGGAATGCGGATCTCGAGTCGGGAGAGGATATTCTCCGATTCACTTCTCATCTTTCGCTGATCGAGGGTATGAATCAGTCCCCCCAAATAGGGATGCTTGAGTTCCCGGCCCAGAAAAATATTGGCGCTGACATCGAGACTTTCCGCCAATGCCAAATCCTGATAAATCGTCTCGATACCCATTTCACGCGCTTCGCGAGGCCCCATAAAGGTGACCTCCTCGCCGTTGAAGAAAATCTTCCCGCCGTCAGGCTGATAGACACCGGAGATCATTTTGATCAAAGTAGACTTGCCGGCGCCGTTATCGCCAACCAAACCTACCACCTCACCGACATTCACATCCAGACTGATACCATCAACAGCCACCAAACCGCCGAATCGTTTCGTAAGATTCTCTGTTCGTAACAAGGGCTCCATGATTACCTCCAGGTATTAATTCGTGGTGCGACCGAACTGGTCGACAATCACAGCGAGAATGACCACTGCCCCCACGGCTACGAACTGCCAGAAGGGCAAAACGCCGAGGATCACCAGGCCAAAAGAAATCGTGGCGACGATCAAAGAGCCGATGATCGTGCCAACGATGGTGCCTTCTCCCCCAAACAGACTGGCGCCGCCAATAACGACAGCGGCAATGGCAGTTAACAGGGTCTGCTCGCCAGCATCACCCGCACCACTGGTAAAACGAGCCGTCCAGAGAACACCGGCCAGACCAGACAGCAATCCGGCAAGGGCATAGACCCAAATCAGGGTGCGGCGAACAGGGACACCCGCGCGCAAAGCAGCATCGAAATTGCTACCGATAGCGTACACATGCCGGCCAAACTGAGTTTTTGCGAGGATAAACCAACAAACAGCGACAGCGATAATGGTGACAAGAACAACGTTAGGCAGAATTGCAACAATGCTGCTTCGATCAGCCGGCATCGCTGTCGGCGGCAAGCGAAAAAGACTGACGCCATGTCCCGGCCAATAGTAAAAAATGTATCCGTTACCCAACTGCCCCAAATAGGAAGGCTGTTTGGCCACGGGATAGCCTCCAGACATCAAAAATGCCGCGCCCCGCGCAATTCCCCCCATGCCAAGCGTGGTAATGAAGGGCGGCACCTTAATTTTAGCCACCAACAGGCCATTGAAAAAGCCAGGAATAGCACCGACAAGCATGGCGGCGATAAGACCGGCAGAAATGGTGATAAGAGGCGGGGCTCCTGCTGCGTAGAGAAATTTCATTACCAGAGCCGCGGCCACAGCTGACAATCCCAGGATCCACCCCAGAGACAGGTCAATCCCGGCGGTAATGATAACAAAAGTCTCGCCTAACCCTATCAATAAAATTTGTGTGGTAAAGATGAGAATCCCCTGGATGCTGCGAGCATTCAGGAAATTGACATCATTCATTGTTTTAGAAAGAACAGTAAAAAATATAACCAAAAAGAGGAGAAATATCCACGGCCATATCTGCCGGAGTATGTTCATAGCCGTTTTTTTGGTCATACGAGATGCAAATATTTGTTTTGTCGTTGACGGATTTGTATTATTGGTTGTGGTCATATTCCCCTCGGGCAATGTTCGGAATGAATGCCATCCTTAGCAAATGGGGCAAAATCAGTTCCGGTGCTCGGGCACTTTACACCAGTTTTCGTTCCTTAGATCATCAGGGCGTAGCGGCACGAGGATACCTTGGTGTCAGGGATCATGACTGGCGAAGGGACGTTCCTTCGCCAGTCATACTGATTCTTGCTCTATTGGTAGATGTACTTGGCTACGTCAGGATCATCGACATTGTCCAGCGTAATGACCTGATATCCGGTGGGGATGCGCTTGGGTATACTGGTCACGCCATCCAGATAGGCCATACCCATGGCCACAGCCAGATACCCCATGTCGGCCGGTTTCTGGGCGATAACCAGGTCGACGATGCCTTGGCGTAATTGCTCAATCGCCAGCTCGGTAGCATCGAAGGCGACGACCTTGACCTGACCGCTCAAACCCAGCTTCGATACAACCTTGCCTGCACCCTCGGCACTGAACACATTCGTGCCGAAAATACCGGCCAGATCGGGTACACGCTGCAGTACAGCTTCCACCTGGGCCTGTGCCTTGGAGGGATCATCGTCGTTGTAATCCACGCCGACCAGCTCGACGTCGGGATATTTGTCCAAAGCCATTTTACAGCCCTCTTCGCGTTGATCTGTCGTGCTAATACCGGGCTTGACGTTCTGGATGTAGACCTTGCCTTTGCCGCCAATGGCTTCGACCAATGCCTCACAGGCAATCTGTCCGCCCAAAACATTGTCCGAACCAATGTAGGAGAGGGGGAACGTCACAGGACCGTTGGCATAGTCTCCGTCACCGATAAAGGTGTCCACGGTGATGATGGGCAAGCCTGTGTTCGCCGCATTCTGCAATGGTGCCACCATCGCCTCTTTGTCTACCGGTGCCAGGAAGAGGAAATCGAGATCACCTCTGGCGACCATCGCGTCCAACATCGGTGTCTGGATTGTTGCCCCCCAGTTCTCCGGGATCTGGGCAATCAGTTCGACACCCAAATCAGATGCTGCCTGTTCTGCACCTCGCTGCATCGTGAAGTAGAAGGGATCCTGAACCCCTGCCAGGAATCCGAACTTCCGTCCCGCTGATCTTGATACAGCCTCTCCTCCGCCGGCCGTGTAGATGTACTTGGCCACTTCGGGATCGTCCACATTATCTTTTGTGATAACCTGGTAGCCGGTGGGGATGCGTTTGGGCACGCTCGTTACACCATCCAGGTAGGCCATACCCATAGCCACAGCCAGATATCCCATATCGGCTGGCTTTTGGGCAATGACCAGATCGACGATTCCCTCACGTAACTGCTCGATCGCCAGCTCGGTGGCATCGAAGGCGACTACTTTCACCTGACCGCTCAAACCCAGCTTCGATACGACCTTGCCTGCACCCTCGGCGCTGAACACATTCGTACCGAAAATACCGGCCAGATCAGGTACACGCTGCAGTACAGCTTCCACCTGGGCCTGCGCCTTGGAGGGATCATCGTCGTTGTAATCCACGCCAACCAGCTCGACATCGGGATATTTGTCCAAAGCCAGCTTACAGCCTTCTTCGCGCTGATCTGTCGTGCTAATACCGGGCTTGACGTTCTGGATGTAGACCTTGCCTTTGCCACCAATGGCTTCGACCAATGCCTCACAGGCGATCTTTCCACCCAAAACATTGTCCGATCCAATGTAGGAGAGAGGGAAGGTCACGGGGCCATTGCGATAGTCGCCATCGCCGATGAAAGTGTCAACGGTAATGATGGGCAAGCCTGCATTCGCCGCATTCTGTAACGGCGCTACCATCGCTTCTTTGTCCACCGGCGCCAGGAAGAGAAGATCGAGGTCGCCTCTGGCTACCATGGCGTCTAACATGGGTGTTTGTATCGTGGCCCCCCAATTCTCGGGAATTTGGGTAATCAATTCCACGCCAAAATCAGCTGCTGCTTGTTCCGCCCCTCGTTGCATTGTGAAGTAGAAGGGATCCTGTACGCCCGCCAGGAATCCGATTTTAATCGTGCCTTGTTTCTTTGTCTCTGTCACCTCGCTTGCCTGTTCGGCTTCGGGGGTATTTGTGGGAGCAGCTTCGCTTTTTGCTGTCTCCTCAGTCTTTTCAACTGTTTTCTCCGTCGGTGCTGGGGTTGCTGCCGGGGCTGTTGCGCAAGCTGCGAGTACAAGACTCAACAATACAAATAGGCTGATTAATCCAAATAACTGGATGCGTCTCATTGTTCTCCTCCTGAGGTATGTGAGAAACAGTTCCGATAGAAATAGGTTTGATTTTGGTTGAGCGAATTCAAATCTTTGGCTAGACTACCTCCTTTTTCCATTTTGTCGGATGTTATTGGTCGAGAGTTACCGGAGAAGGGTGCAAAATGATTGTTCACCCTATATTAGTCAATAGTACTGGTCTTGTCACCACTCAATAGTGACCGATTTTGTCCGAATCATCCAATCTGGCCAAAACAGGACGACAACATCCTTGACAATGACCGATAATGACCTACAATATGGTCATAATCGTCCAATTACCTACTTCATGAGCCTCCTCACAGCGGCAGGCGCTTATGTTACCAGAACAACGCGAAGGGATAATTCTAAATTTGCTGGAACAGTATGGGACAATCACAATCTCCCAGATTTGCTCTAATTGTAATTGTTCAGCAAGAACAGCGCGCCGTGATCTGTTGCGCCTTGAGAATAAGGGGCTGCTCAAACGTCTTCATGGAGGTGCCGTATCTGTAGAGCCTGCCAAAGCAGATTCGACCTTAAAAGTGGATATCAACAGCCTCATGGAAGCAAGAACAGCGCTGGTCGACCGTGCAGATGCACTCATTGTCACCCCAAGCGATACGGTGACCACCCGCAGGCTTACAGAACGAGCTTATCGAGCGGGAGTACCGGTCATTGCCGAGTCACACAATTATCAAAATGTCACAACCGTTGTTTCCATTGACAACTATGCAGCCGGACTGGCCTTGGGACGGTGGGTGACCGATTATGTGCAAAGGCATTTGGATGGAAAGGTTATCGCACTGAGCCTGGGCTTCCCTTTGGATAATACCGACGCGCGCAGCCGGGGATTTTCCGACGGAATAAGGCACCTTGCTCCTGGCAATCGTGTTATCTATCATGTCAACGCCGTACTTTTTCAGGAAGCACAACGCGTGACCGCCGATGCCTTGGCGGCACATCCCGAAATCAATGTTATTTTTGGCGTGAATGACTCCGCCGCCCTGGGTGCACTGGAGGCCTACCGACAAGCAGGTTTGGATGAAGACCGCCTTGTCGTCGTCTCCGTCGGTTTAGAGGGACCCACAACCAAGTCACTGTTGGAAGAAGGAGGAGCATTCAAGGCCAGTGCCGCCATGTTTCCCGAAATCGTGGCTCAGGTTTGTGTTGATGCGGCCATTTGTGCTTATGATGGATGGCCTTTGCCCAAGCGTCTTATAACTCCCTTTGCCGTGATCACGGCCGAAAATCTAGACTATTATTATCATCAAGATAAAGGCTCGAAAGAATGGAACATCAACTGGGCCCGCGCTTCCTTACTTCTGCAAAACACCCCTGCGCTCATCCGAATTCACCAATTCCAGCGCCCGCCGAAGCTGAAGAACATTGTCTATGTGGAAATATTCAGCTCCCATGAGTGGTACCAATCGATCCAGAAATCGATGCAATCCTATACCCGCTCCCTTAAAATCTATCTCGAGATCGTCGATGCCAGCTATGATATGACCCGCGAGGTAGCCATATTGAAGCGAACTATCGGTCATACGGCGGCACACTTTGTCAATGAGGGAGATACCATCATTCTGGATTCGGGGGTGACAACGGCGTATCTGGCATCAGCCTTGCGGGGAAAAGAGAATATTACCGTCATTACGAACTCGCAATCCGTGCTGGAAACCCTGGCCAAGGAAAAGGGAATCACGCTCATTTCTAGTGGCGGTCTGATGCGGCACGAGAGTCAGTCCTTTGTTGGTCCGGGCGCAGAAGCTGCTTTTCGAGACCTGCGCGCCGATAAAGCCTTTATTTCCGCAACCGGTATTAGCTTTGATTTCGGCTTATCGAACACCAATATGGAAGAAGCGGCAGTCAAACAGGCCATGATCAACGCCGCAAAAGAAGTTATCCTCCTCGCCGATTACAGTAAAATCGGCGTTGAATCGCTGATTAAAATCGCCCCCTTAGAAAAAGTTCACACCCTTATTACCGATCCTGGCGTCAGTGCCCACGATCACGCCGCCTTGGCCCAGCGCGGTATCAATGTTATCATTGCCGAAAGCCATTCCTGGCAGCTCGAAAAAATCCCTACCTCTCGTCATAAACCCCTGACAGAACCAATCACTTGAAGGCTTAGGGCGGGAAGAAGGGCGAGCGTTGGAGATTGCAGTGTATTGAAAATTCGATAGGACCTTCTTGAAATCCGTGTCACACCAGAGAAATTTCCCATGACTTCTCTCGTCCGCCTTCCTGTCACCGGCCATAGCATGACGCCGGCCCTTCATCCCGGCGATATTCTCCTCGTACGCCTGGGGGATGATACCCTGCGCCCCGGCGACATCGCTATTTTTCGCCAGGGTGAGCGGCTCTACAGCCATCGTTTACTTGCCCACTGGCGTCGTCATGGCAAAGGACATTTGCTCAGCAAGGGCGACGCACATCGCAACTTCGATCCTTTATGGCCGCGGCGAGCCTGTTTTGGTGTGGCCGTCGCCCTGGTGCGTGATGATGAAACGATGCCCCTGACATTGAGCCGCGGTCGGCGAATGTGGCTGGTTGGGCGTGGGTTAGCAGTGGGGACTTTACACCGTTTTTATCGCTGGCTCATCATCTTCATTCTACTTTTTGGCTTTACGATGCCGGTCTCTGCTGCCGTTCATCTCACCTCTTTTACGGCAACTTTTCAGGGCAATGCCGTGCTCGTGCAGTGGGAAACTGCCAGTGAAGTTAATTCCCTCGGCTTCAACCTCTACCGTCGCAGGCTGCCCGCCGGTCACGAAGTTCGCCTTAATGCCAACATCATTCCCGCCCAGGGAGGCATTACCGGTGCTACCTACCAGTTCCTCGACACCAATCCCCCACCCGCGGCGGGTTACCAATACCGCCTGGAAGAAATCGATAGCAGAGGTCAGGCTACATCTTTCACGCCCATCACTCTCTGGCAGACTACACCCACGCCCACAGCCTCACCCACGCCGACGCCTAGCCCCACCGCCACCCCTCCTCCCACCGCCACATTCACGTCCACACCCACGCCGACCCCTCTTCCAACAGCCACCAGCACCCCTTCTTCGACGCCCTCCCCCACAGCAACCACCACACCTACAGCGACCACCTCTCCCACAATCTCCCCATCCCCCACATCCACGCAAACGCCGTCGCCCACACCAACTT
>JAADFV010000021.1 GCA_013152695.1 Chloroflexota bacterium
CCCACTGTCGACTCAATAGATAGGTTAAGGCTGCGACCACCGCCAGAACGATAAACAGCGCCGTTCGATAATCGAGAGACGTATATCTTAATAACAGGAAATACATGAATTCATTGAGGAGGAAACTTGAACAGGAAACGATCGCAAAACGCGGCAATGTTTGAGAGTGGCACAATGTTCGAGCATTGAAAGTCCAACGCCGATGCCCCCAGTAGCTGACCTGAAAGGCGGTTAAGAACCCAACGATGTTAGCCAGCAGTGGAACTATGCCCAGGGGCACCAGCAGGGCGACGACCAGCCAGTGGACCAGCAGGGCGGCAATCCCGATCAGTCCGAAGTGAAACAACTGCTGAATCATTCTCCTGCGCTCCTCCCGTCTGTTTTGCCGGTTCATGGTAACGACCGATAACATAGGTCGGGCGCTGTTTGACTTCAACAAAAACCCGTGCGATGTACTCGCCGAGGATGCCGATTGACAATAATTGGATGCCGCTGAGAAAACAGACTCCGGCGACCAGCGTTGCCCAACCCGGCAAATCGACACCGAGAACCAGGGTTCTCAGGACAATGTATGTCCCATAAAAAATCGACAGCAGTGAAACCAGTGCACCGAAACCCGAGCACAAACGTAGCGGCAGACTGGTAAAAGAGGTAATGCCGGTAATTGCCAGTTCTGCCAATCTCCAGAAATTGAAGCCTGATTGCCCCGCTCGGCGACTTTCCACGTGATAAGAAAGTCCGATGGTTTTGAAACCGACCCAACTGTAGAGCCCCTTCATAAAACGGCTCCGCTCCGGCAGGCTCCGTAACGCGTTGGCCACCCTGCGATCCATCAGGCGAAAATCCCCGGCATCCGGTTCTATCTTTACGGCCGACGTTCCCCGGGCCATAAAAGCATAAAACCAACGGCTGAAACGTCTTTTCCAGGCGCTTTCGTCATGACGGTCGGCACGAATGCCATACACCATGTCGAATCCCTGCTGCCAATAACTGAAAAATTGGGCTAATAGTTCGATCGGATGTTGAAAATCCGCATCCATCAGGATAATCAGATCTCCTCCGGCATGATCGATTCCGGCAGTCAAGGCGTTTTCCTTGCCGAAATTTCTGGCCAGTTGCAGCAGGCGAACGGAACAGGTTGCAGAGAGAGCGACCGCGACTTCGGCCGTTTTGTCCTGACTTCCGTCATCGACAACCAGAATTTCATAGCGCGGTGAGAGCTGCGCCAGTTGCTCGCTTAACAGCGGCAGCAAAGCCGCGAGATTCTCTTCCTCGTTGAACGCCGGCAGAACACAACTGATAAATGGCTCCGGCGGGCGTTGCACCGGAAGCAGCCCGTCGCCGGTGATTCGGTCCTTTGTCATGGGACACTCCTTCCGCTGCTGTTCCGCCGGCCCGGTTCCCGAAAGGGGGTCGGTTGAAGACGCAGGTTTCAGCATCATTCGCCCAACTTGCCCTGCGGGGCGTGGGAACCATTTTCTTCCAATAAAAGAACACCGCCGATGGTTTCAACTTTTCTGAAATTCTGGAGAAGCTGTTGAGGAACCCGCCCGACGGCCCCCTCTTTGACGGCAAGAAAATCGCGGGAGTTATTGGTCAGCAGTTGATCGACTTCGTTCAGGTCCGCGGCATAATGGGCTCGCCCCCCGGTATAGAATTCGGCAGAATAAAAACGGGTAAAAAGGTAATACAGCTGACTATTGGCAGACGGCCTCAGCTCTAGATATCTTTGCGCCACGGATTTCTGGGTGGCTTTTTGCAGGCTGGCGGGTGGAGCAATCATCAACAAAGAAGCAATGATTGCTGTCAGGGCAGGTAGACAGAAAAGCATCCATGCCCAGGGACGATGGGCCAGCCCGGTCTCCGCCGGTGCCTGTTGACTCCCCCGGTGCCACAGTTCTGCCACCAGCAGAGCAAAAGCCGGCAGTCCGGTCAGGGTGTAAGTCCAGAGGACATTGTGGGACAGGGTAAAAAACAGCATCGGCCAGAGCGCCCAGCAGAGCAGGTACAAAGTCCAGCCGTCCCGGTCGTGAAACAATCTCCTCAATCCCCTGAAGTGCCGCACCAGCCAACCGACCGCGATCAATGACCAGGGGAAAGCACCGGCGAGCCAGTAGAGCCAGATCGTGCCGGTTTTCACCTTATGGGGATGGCCGTATTTATCCCCTTGCCAACCGGTCTCGGTGAAACGTTTGAAATGTTCGCCGACGATAAAGTAGTTGAGAAATCCGGGCGTCCGGGTTTCGGCCAGATAATACCAGGGGGCAGCAATGGCGAGCATCAGCAGAGACCCCGAAATCCAGGGCAATCGCTGCCAGACCAGTTGCCACTGCCGGCGTCCACGGGGCAGCATCCAGAAAAAAATCGGGAACAGGGTCAGAACCCCGCAGATCGGTCCCTTCGCCAGCAGCCCCAGCCCCTGACCGACAAAGAAGAGGTAGCCCCAGAGGATCTGTTTAGGTTTGTCTGTAGCGGTCATCGCCAACCAGAATGCCGCAAATGAGAGGCCGGTCGAAAATGCCAGGCTGGCGTCGGTCATCACGGCCCCACCGGCGACGAAGAAAAGTGGCAGAGAGGCCAACAGAGCGACACTGAGCAGACTGAACTCCCGGTTATGGCGTTCCTTCGCCAACAACCAGACAAACCACAAAACGCCCAAACTCAGGAGCACTTCAGGCAGTCGAGCGGCAAATTCATTGACCCCCAACAGCTTCATGCTGATCGCCGACAGCCAGGTGGACAAAGGAGGCTTGCCCCAGAACGGAACACCGTAATCGTACTGAGGAGTAATCCAGTTGGCGGTCTCCAGCATCTTGCGGGCGATTTCGCCGTAGCGCGATTCAGTGGTGTCGGTCAGAGGTATTACTGCAATAGATACCAGTCGGGAGGACAACAGCAGCGCGAGAATAACCCAGAGGACTCTGCGAAATTTTGTACCGAGGGAAAAAGATGACTTCATGCAAAGCCCCCAAATCAAGAAGTGCAAAACCTAGCAAGATGGTTTCAATGCTATCCGGTTGACAGATTATTTCAGCAATAGAACATCCGAGCCTTAAGCCAACCTTAAGTCAGCCGGTTTGCCAGATCGTAACTATTCAGCGGCGCGAGGGATGCCCTCGCGCCGCTGAATAGTTACGATCCGTTATGCATTCTTTTTATCACCTAAGGTTGAAACATTCCGTACCATTATTGTTGGTATTACAATCAATGTCGCCATTATCCCTCCCACTAATCCGCTGATTACAGTGACCGCGAAAGGTTGAAAAATCCTTGATCCGACGGTTGTTCCTATCGCGGTCGGTAGTAACGCAGCAATGGTGGTGAGTGTTGTGAGCAGTATGGGACGCAGGCGGACGGAGGCGGCGGAAAGCAAAGCATCGATAATATCCTTGCCGGAAGCACATTCCTTGTTGGCGAAATCGATAAGGACGATAGCGTTGTTGACGGCGATGCCCACCAAGGTAATCGCACCCATGCCTACAGATATGTCGATGCCCTGCCGCGTCAAAAATAAACCAACCAAGGCACCGACAAGCGAGAGAGGAACAGTCACCAGAATAATAACAGGTTGGAGCCAGGAGCCGAACTGCATCGCCATGATCAAATAGATCAGCACCATGGCAGCCAGAACGGCAAGAGCCAGTTCAACTGCGGTTTCGATAAGCACATGATATTGGCCGGTAAAATCGATGCTATACCCTTCTGGAAGATCAATGGAATGAAATTGTTGCCGCAAATTTTTGACCACGGATGGGATGTTACCTTCCACTTCAGCCAGAAGTGTGATCTGCCGCTGACCATTCAACCGGGTAATGGCTGAAGGTGCATGACTGACTCTTACTTCGGCAACACGTTCCAGCGGCAGCCAGTCCCCACGGGCGGTTCTAATCGGCAGCTGCCTGACGCGCGCAATGTCGAAGGGCGCAGGGACCTCCATCCTTACCAACACGGCGACATCCTCTTTTTGCCGGATAATCCGGGTTGCTTCGAGTCCAGAACGCACTGATTCAAGTGTGCTCAAGACGGTTGTGACATCCACTCCATATTGTGCCAGGGATGGGTAGTTTATTCGCACGTCTATCTGCGGGACCTTTACCTTGGTATTATTCACCACGTTGGAAACGCCGGGTTCTTTAGAAAGTACGGTTTCCACCCTGCCGGCAAGTGCAATGAGCGTGTTCATGTCGGTGCCGTATATGGTGACTCCGAAAAGAGCAGGTAGCCCGGAGAAGCTCTCGTCGATTTTTTCCTGCGTCGGTTGATGGTAAAGGAAAACCACGCCACTTAATTTTGAATAGGGTTCTTTCAGGGCTTGAATGATTTCCTCGACAGGCCTGTTCCGCTCTCCCTTGGGTTTTAACTTAATAAGTAGCTCCCCCTTGTTGACTCCCTCAATCTGATACCCACTTCCCGGAGAACCTGTCCGCCGGTAAACACATGAGACATCTTTGTCGGCCAAGGCGATCCGGTCGAGCTTATCTCCTATCCGATTGCTTTCTTTGAGGGATGTACCGGGTGGCATGACGTACTCGATAAGGATGGCCCCTTCATCGATAGGCGGGAGGACGGAAGCCTTGCCCAAGAACGCAGTCAGTCCTGCCATTCCCAGGGAGAGGAAGACCACGGTTAAGACAAGCCTCTTGCGCCGAAAAGAGAACCGCAAAACTATCTGAAGCGCCGCATCCAATCGTGCGAGCAGCCGCGCGCCAAGGAAATCATTCTTGATGAAAGAGATGCCCTTCATCCGACTGAAAAGTGTCGGCACCAACGTCAGGGACAGGAGCAAAGAAACAAGGAGCGCTGCACTGATAGTCAGGCCGAAGGGACGCATGAAAAGCGCGGCAAGTCCCGTCATCAGGACAAGTGGAAAAAACGCGGCCACAGTTGTAAAGGTCCCTGATGCATCGGGGCCAGCAATTTCCAGAGCCCCTTCAATACTTGCCTCGTCTGCTCTTGTGGTTGACTGGGCGTGTCGAAAAATATTTTCAGCCACGACGATGGCGTCATCCACAATCATACCGATGGCCAACGTCAAGGCCGTCATGGTAATCATGTTCAGGGTCATCCCCAACCATTTCATGATGGCGATCGTGGTAAGAAAGGTGACGGGGATGGTGAGAGCTACGATTAGGGTCGGCCGGATCGAGCCAAGAAAGAAATAGAGGACCAGGACGACCAGCAGGGCACCGATGGCAAGGTCGTTCACAATCTCGTTTTGCGATTCCTTGATAATTTCTGATTGATCGTAGAATTTCTTGACATGTGCTCCTGCGGGAAGAAGACTTTTGAGACGGGTAAGTGCGTCATCAACTCCGCTCACCACGCGAATCGTGCTTACCCCGGGCTGTTTCCTGACAATTATCGCTACTGCTGGAACCGCGTCTCCATGAACCGTGTAATGCTTGGGGGCACGTCCTTCGAAGACCTTGGCCACATCCCCAAGAAGAACCGGTCTTGTCCCATCGTTTCGGACTGGAAGAGCCCGGATATCCTCGATAGTTTTGAGACGAGCATCGCCGCGGATCAGGTATTCCCGCCCTGACTGGTCAAGGTATCCGGTTACCGCTGATATGTTGTGATGTTTCAATATTGACACGATATCATCCACGGTAAGGTGGAGGCGGATCAACACTTCGGGTTTTATTTCCACGTAAAAAGCCCGCTGATCGCCGCCGAGTACTTCCACTGATGAAACACCATCAATACCCATAAGGCGGCTAGCCAGGTCATGGCGGGCGATGTTCCGCAGGGTCACCATGTCCCCGCCGCCGTATATCACGTAGCCACAAACCTCCTGGAGGGTGGTGCCGATATTCTCGAGCCGCGGGGTCAGGCTGGCGGGCAGGCGGCCTCCAAGCCGCGCCAGTCTCGCTTGAACGAGCTGCCGTGCATCGCGGATAGTCGTCCCCCAATTGAATTCCGCGGTTACCTGCGAGATGCCTTGGACCGATGTCGAGGCAACCCGCTTGACGCCGGGAATGCTTCGTATCTCGTTCTCTATTGGCCGGGAGACAAGCCGTTCCATGTCTTCCGGCGAGGCTCCGGCGTAATGGGTAATGATGTTAACGACGGGAATATCGAGATTCGGGAAGAGGTCGACCGACATATGCCTGACAGAATAAATGCCGGCAAGGGCCATGAATATGACCATAAGCACTGTTGCTATGGGATTATTTACAGCCAGACGAAGCACGGATCGCATCAGTCTGTTACCTTATATATCTTGTTGAAATCCTGGTAGAAGAGTTCATATGCCCCCTGTACGACGACCTCGTCTCCTGCCTTCAGTCCGGACATAATCTCAACCCAGCGGCCTGCGTCGATGCCGGTCGTGACAGGCTGCCTGCGATAGCCGGAGGAATTCTTCAGAAATATATAGGCCCGCTCTTCCTCGTCCCGTACTACGGCGTCTTGGGGAACGGCGAGCGCTTTTTTATGCTCTGAAAGGATAATCGTTCCGGCCACTGTCTGGCCGGGGCGGAGTGCTGAAGCCAAATCAGGACCTTCAATCCAGACAATGCTCGCTCCTTCAGCTGTTCTCTGTGGCAGAACTGTGGTTATGGTACCCTGAATCGAGTTTCCTTCGGGAAGATTGATAACCGCCCGCTTTTTTTCGAGTTCGGCGTCTCCACCTTTTGGAAAAAGCGTGGCTGCGATGTAGATATGGTCTTGTGAAATGATTTCGGCCAAATCATCGCCTTTTTGGACTTCCTGGCCGATAGAGACCTTTCGGTGGGTAAACATACCACCGACCGTTGCACGAAGATGAGTGGCTTCCCGAAACCGTTGTATCGCCTGCCTGACGGATTCCATCTCAGTTTTGAGACGTGCCAAGGCGTCTTCGGCAGACGTGAGTTCCTCATGTTTCGCGAATTGTTGAGCGACGGCCTCGCGCTTGACCCTCACCATTTGCTCGGCAAGTTTAATGCGCTCTTGTAACGTGGCTGATTGGTTCTGGAGAGTCACCAGTCGGCTATCGACCAACGGTCCCCCAATCGTAAACAGGACGTCGCCTTTTACCACGGGGCTCCCATCCCTGGCGGCTATAGAAACGATCCTCCCTGTCTCCAAGGCAATGATTCTCACTTTATTCCTGCTGTCCACCTTTCCAAACCAACGGCAGGTTGCAGCAAATGTTCTTCGTTGCGGCGTGGCAATTCTAATGATGTCTTGGCGCGGAAGAGTGCCCGTGGCAGGAGCTTTTGCATTGATCAACTCTTTATGCAACATAGACAGAGTGATGACCACAAGAGCAGCAACAGCAAGAAACACAACGGTTATTTTTCGCTTCATTTGGGCATCTCCATTCCGGTCGTCTGTCCGAGCTGCTGTGTCGTATGCCCTATCTTGCCTACGAGGCCGTAACGCCCGGAAGCGATCTCGAGCGCAATACCAAGGTCAATCATCTTTTGTTCCAGTTCGATTCTTTGGATTTTCTTGTCATAGAAAGCACCCATCGCTTTGTAGTAAGAGAAAACATCGACCTGGCCGGCATCCGCTGCACGGCTGAGATTTTCGGCAAGCGCTTTTCCAGTGGACAACGATTCATCGATGGCAGCGAACTGCCGCCGCGTGGCTTCGATAGCCGCTACGAGCCGATCTATGTCGGCACGCGTCTCAAATAATCTGGCGGTATATTCATCAAACAGTTGCTGGCGGCTCGCGCGCTCCTTGGCAATACGTCCCTGGTTGCGGTCAAAGAAAGGAAGATCGATGCTCACTCCCATTCCTACCGTTTTAATTCCGTCCGTGTCTCTCCCACCGGTCAGTCCGAGATTTATCTTGGGGAACTGGGAACGGACAGCAGTTCGAACCCGTGCCTCTTGGCTTTCATACCCAAGTTTGAGGGCAAGCAGATCAAGTCTTTTGGTTTCGGCATTTTCGAAAAGCGCTTTGGCAGGCGGGCATTGTTCTAACTGCCAAGCGATATCTTTCTCCAAAGGAACCACCCTCTGGGATGGCAATCCAAGCGCGCGATTGAATGCGAGTCTTTCCTGCTCCATTGTCGATTGAGCGTTAAGTACTTGGGACCTTGCTTCCTGTAGACTGGTTTCCGCAGCCGAGAGATCGAGCCGCGTTTTTATGCCAAGAGCGACACCTTGCTTCACGTCTTTCCGCAATCGTTGAAAGAATGCCCCCGCCTGTTTTGCCGCTGCGAGTCGTTTCCCGGCGATTACCAAGCGATAGGCGTGCAGGCGCGCAGCTTCCGCAACTTGCCATTCCTGCCAGGCTACATTGAGGTCCACTGCGGCAGCGTGCGCCTTTGCCGCATCCAGGCGAGCACCGCGGGAGATGAGCGACGTAATATCCCATCCCAAGCCGAGTCCAAAGCTATTGACCCTGCCCTGCGTGTTTCCACCTACGGGTATGCCTAAATCATAAGAAAGCTGGGGATTGGGCAGGATACCGGCCTGTAGGAGCTGGGCTGAAGCGATCCCCCGGCGGTCGCGGACGGCGCGAAGAGCAGGATTGACAATGACCGCCAGGATCGCCGCTTCCTCCGGTGATAGCCCGTCACGGTCGTCGAAGGGTACAGGTTTCAAGAGCGGGTGTTTGAACTCGTCGGCCCGGAGTCGCACCCCGTTCATGTTAGGGGACCGCAACCCGGCGTGGACGGTCTCAGGGGTAATGGGCACCGGGCGGTACGTGGCGCAGCCACTGACGCCGAAGCATATCAATGCGATTACTATCCACGGTTTACACATTTCAAAAACCTTCTTCTTAGTGCTCTGTATCTCATAAATTTTCGCATCTTGCTGGTTATTTGCCGTGCTAGCTGCGTTGCGCTTTACAGCTGTATAACCATGGCTATGCAACTGAAAGCACATCTTGCTGGCCCGCCAAATCACGATGCAATCTTACGTAATTTGTAACTATTCAGCAGCGCGAGGCCATCCTGCTGAATAGTTACCGTAATTTTATGAAATACAGGGTACGAGAACTAATCAGTATTTGTTGCATAACGGTTGTGATAACCGGCGACGACGGGATGTTACCGCTTACTACCACAATTTGGTTTTGCTTTTCGGGAAGCACACCGGCATTTTCCGTCCGCTTGATTTTCTTTTACAATGCTATCCGGTTGACCGTTCATCTCAGTAAATAGAACATCCGAGCCTTAAGCCAACCTTAAGTCAGCCGGTTTGTTTGCCAGATCGTAACTCTTCAGCAGGCCATCCATCGCGTCGCTGAATAGTTACGCCAGATCTTCTTCATATTGGCTTAAGGTTTCTTGTTGTAGGATCAGCACGGGTAAAAAGCTGGATTCTGAAGATGACGATCAGGCTGATGAACACGAGGACCGGGATCGATAAAAAGGGCAGGATCAAGCGCCTTTCTCAGTCGTTAAACTATGTTAGACTGGCGCAAAAATACACACCGAAAGAAACACGTACAATGAGAATTCTGTTGGTCGAAGATGATGCCATGATCGGTGCGGCGGTCCGCCAGGGATTGGCGCTTGAGGGCTACGCTGTCGATTGGGCGCAGGATGCCGCCGAAGCTGAGCTGGCCTTGGAGGTCAGCCCCTACGAGGTGGTGCTGCTCGACCTGGGTCTACCGGACAAATCGGGGCTGGAGGTTTTGAACGGGCTGCGAAAAAAGGGCAGCGAGGCCACGGTCATCATCCTGACCGCTCGCGATGCTGTTGCCGACCGGATTTCCGGTCTCGATGCAGGGGCCGATGATTACCTGATCAAACCCTTTGACCTGGATGAACTGAGCGCCCGTATCCGGGCGGTACAACGTCGTCGGCTGGGACGTCCTCAGCCATTGTTGATTCACGGTGCGCTGAGCCTGAATCCTGCCGGACATGAATGTTTCTGGCAGGGAGTCGCTGTTACGCTGTCAGCCCGGGAATTTACCCTGCTGGAAGTGCTGATGGAGCATCCCACCGGCGTACATTCCCGCGCCCGACTGGAAGAACAGCTCTACGGCTGGGGGGATGAAGTCGAAAGCAACACCGTTGAGGTACATATCCACAACCTGCGTAAAAAGCTCTCCGGCGATGTGATTAAAACCATCCGTGGTGTCGGTTACACCCTTGGTCCTGTGACGTGAATTCGATCCGTAAAAAACTCCTGCGCTGGCTGCTGATCGGCCAGCTTGCCGCAGTGGTGCTGACCGGGAGTATCTCCTTTTTCTATGTGCGCAGTGAACTCGAAGATCTGTTCGATGACCGTCTGCGGCAGCTCGCCTACAGTG
>JAADFV010000022.1 GCA_013152695.1 Chloroflexota bacterium
TGCCGGTAGCCCTGGAAGCAGGCAGTCGCTTCGCCATTCGCGAAGGTGGCCGTACCGTAGGCGCCGGTGTCATCACCGAAATCATCGAATAGACTCCATTTCCGTTTCTTAATACTTACATCAACACCTTCAGGGAGCAGGCCACGTGCCTGCTTCCCTGCTCCCATTTCCTATCGAATCGAGTAATCAACCGTGGCAAAGAAAGGTAATCGAATTCTGGTGACTTTGGCCTGCACCGAGTGTAAAGAGCGCAACTACCTCACCAGCAAGAATCGACGTAATCAGACCGGCCGCATCGAGTTCATGAAATACTGCCCTCGCTGCCGGACTCACCGCTTGCATCGCGAAACAAAATAGGGTAAGCTATAGCGTCAGGCTTGTCTTGACTGCCAAAGGCGAGTAGCTCAATTGGCAGAGCAGCGGTCTCCAAAACCGCAGGTTGCGGGTTCAAGTCCTGCCTCGCCTGTTCGTTGTTGCAAGACACCGTTTCCCTTGCAGGGGGCGGTGTCTTAGACCGTAAAGGCCCAGCGCATCTTAGTTAGCACCCAAATACTATCCTCTTAGGAGCACCCTGTATGGCTAAAGGAAAAAGCGAAGCCTCAGCAAAATCTAACACCAATCCCGTGATGCGCTACTTGCGTGAAACCCGCGCGGAACTGGCAAAGGTCACATGGCCCACCCGTGAAGAGTGGTTACGCCTAAGCGGCATCGTCCTGGCAGTCACCCTGATCATGGCCCTTGTCTTAGGCACGATGGATGCCGTAGGCGCGCAATTAATGGATTTGCTGATTTATCGCTAAGCCAACTCACCAAAGATTCAGCGCGTGTTCCCCGGACGCGCCCAGGATGACCCTGTGATTGATTCCCAAAACACCACCTCTGAGGCTGCAGAAACACCGCCAGAGGAATTGAATAATCAAGTCGAATCTCCCGAAAGGCGGGAAGAGGAAACTGAACTGCAAGTGGAAGAGACGCCCGAGCTGGAAACAGAGGTAGTCGATGATGGTCGTGCCTGGTATGTGATCCATTCCTATTCCGGTATGGAAACCAAGGTTAAGAAAAACCTCGAACATCGCATCGAATCCATGGGTATGTCCGACACCATCTTCCAGGTGGTTGTTCCTACCGAAGAACAGATCGAGCTCAAAGATGGCGAACGTCGTGTTGTCCAGCGCCGTGTCTTTCCTGGCTACGTCTTGGTTCAGATGATCCTCAATGACGAAAGCTGGTACGTTGTACGCAACACCCCCGGCGTGACCGGCTTTGTGGGAATTGGCAACCGTCCTACTCCCCTCAGTCCCGATGAAGTCGAGCGTATCATGAGTCGCATCGAGGCTTCGGAGCCGCGCGTCCAGGTTAGTTTCAAGATCGGCGAGCGCGTGCGCGTTACCGAAGGCGCTTTTGCAGACTTCCATGGCATTGTTGATGACATCGATCTCGACCGCGGCAAGGCACGGGTTCTAATTTCGATTTTCGGGCGAGAAACTCCCGTGGAAGTCGATTTCCTTCAACTCGAAAAATCATAAACACTCTTCCTATCGTATAAAAACAAACATATCAACATCATTGGTTCCCTCGTTATGATGTTCATTATCGGAGCATTTCATGGCTAAGAAAATTAAAGCAATCATCACCTTACAGTTACCGGCGGGTAAGGCGACTCCGGCCCCTCCCGTAGGGCCAGCCTTGGGCCAGCACGGCATCAACATCGTCGGCTTCTGCAAGGAATACAACGCCCGCACTTCCACCCAAATCGGCAACATCATCCCCGCCGAAATTACTATCTACACCGATAGTTCCTTTTCCTTCGTCACCAAAACCCCACCAGCCTCTGACCTTTTGAAAAAAGCTGCTGGTATTCAGTCAGGATCCGGCAATCCCCTGGCCGAAAAAGTGGGTAAAGTTACCCGCTCGCAGGTTCGCGAAATTGCTGAAACCAAGATGAAGGACCTCAATGCCATCGATATCGAGGGCGCCATGCGCCAGATCGAAGGTAGTGCCCGCAGCATGGGCATAGAAGTTGTCGAAGACTAAGACATTTAGTGACCAATCTCCCTTTTCTCTTCACCATTGTGGAAGGGCAGCTTGCCCGTTAGGACCACAGGAGTAAACACATGGCCAAACATGGTAAAAATTACAGGATTATAGCAGCACAATTAGACCGAGATCGTGCCTATTCTCCTCAGGAAGCGATTGAATTCTTCAAAAACAATGCAACGGCACGTTTCAACGAAACATTCGAATTGCACATGCGCATGGGTGTTGATCCCCGCCACGCCGACCAGATGGTGCGTGGAGTAGTCGTCATGCCCCGTGGTACCGGCAAAACCGTCCGCATTCTCGTTTTCGCCGATGGCGAAGAAGCCACCATCGCCGAAGCGGCCGGAGCCGATTATGTGGGCCTCGAAGACCTCGTGGCCAAAATCCAGGGCGGCTGGCTCGATTTCGATATGGCCATTGCCATTCCCCGCGCCATGAGCAAAGTCGGACGTCTGGGTCGTGTACTGGGGCCGCGTGGTTTGATGCCCAGCCCTAAGGCAGGCACTATCGTCCAGGCCAACGACATTCCTCGCGTAATCGAAGAAGCACGAAAGGGTCGTGTTGAATACCGTGTCGATAAAACTGCCAATATCCACATCCCCTTCGGCAAACGTGATTTCGAAGTCGATGCTTTACTCGATAACCTTGCGGCGACGATAGATTCTATTCTCCGTAACCGGCCGGCTTCGAGCAAAGGCTCCTACATCCGTAAAGCCTATATTAGTATGACCATGAGCCCTTCCGCCCGCATTGATATCTCGGAACTAACAGCTTTACGAACCCGCCTATAGCACCTTAATGCAGACAAGCCGGAACCGAGAAGACTTTAACGCAAAGGCGCGGAGACACAAAGAGAAAAAAACTCTTAGCGTCTTTGCGCCCCTGCGTTAAACGTTTTCTGGGCCCGTGGGCTAAAAATGAACTGTTAAGGTGCTAATGCAGACAAGCCGGAACCAAGAAGGCAAGACCCGGAGATGGGTAGAGCGGTAAACCTGTAAATCAGGGCTGAAAACGACACCTCACCGCACTCTGCCGTCTTCCTTCATCCGTTTCCCTCCCTTTGCGGGGCGATATCAAGTCTTGCTCACGGAGCTAAAATCCGACAAGAAAGCGCTTAATCTTAAAACAACAACTCTCCCCCGCTGAAGACAGCAGGCGTGGGAAAGACGGGAGTAAACTCGTCTTTTCACTTAATCTCCTGCCGAGGCGAAGGATATAGCCGCTAACCATCATTGATCTCAATGATGGCGTGAACTATGAACCTTCGTGTCGTCTGATGCGAAGGTTTTTTCATACATCCAAGCTTCAATACTCTCCCTACCCTTATTCAATTTCCTCTCAAACTCGACAAAACTGTCGATATTGGCGCCAAGGCGCCTATCCTATGGCAAAAGGAGGTGAGCCCACTTGCCAATCTCAAGATCCCAAAAAGCTGAACTGATTGAATCCTATAAGGAACTGATCGAGAACAGCTACGCAGTGATTGTCGGCGAATATCGTGGCATCAGTGTTTCAGCGATGGAAAAGTTGCGTCATAGTCTGCGTGAAAATGACGCCAGATTCGTCATCGCCAAGAAAACCTTGATGACTCGAGCGCTGCAAGAAGCAGGAAAACCCATTCCTGAAGACGCTCTAGTCGGCCCTGTTGGCTTTATCTTTCTCGGTGAAGACCTCGCGGCCGGTGCACAGGTTGTCAAAAGCTTCATCAAAGAAGTCGGTGAAAGTTTCGTCGTCCATGGCGGCATTCTTGGCGATTCCGTTTTGGAAGCAAAGAGTGCTATGGCCTTGGCGTCACTACCCTCACGCGAAGTGCAACTGGCGCAGTTGGTGGGAGCCATTGCCGGCCCCATGACCTCGCTGGTAAGCCTGATTTCGGCACCGCACCGCGACTTGATGAACCTGTTACAAGCGCGCATCGACAAAGAAGGCGGCGAAACCGCAGAAGCCGCCTAAGCATCCTCCAGGCATCGCCTTCGGGCCGTATGCCCCCACACCCCAATTTCCAAATAATTTACCTTACACCCAAGGAGTATTTATACCCATGGCAGATCTCGAAAAACTTTACGAAGAATTGAGCGCTCTGACGCTGCTCGAAGCAGCTGAATTGAAGAAACTACTGGAAGAACGCTGGGGCGTTTCCGCCGCAGCCCCCATTGCTGTCGCTGGCATGGTGCCTGGCGGCGCCGGTGGTGCAGAAGAAGAAGTCGAAGAAAAGACGGAATTCGACGTCGTCCTCAAAGACCATGGCGCCAAGAAGATTCAGGTCATCAAAGCAGTGCGCGCCCTCACCAACCTCGGCCTGAAAGAGGCCAAGGCTGTTGTCGAAGATGCACCTTCTGTCATCCTCGAAGCTGTGAGCAAAGAGGCAGCCGAAGAAGCGAAAGCGACTCTCGAAGCCGAAGGCGCCACCGTCGAAATCAAGTAACAGAGCCTGTTACGCAACTAAAAAAGCTCCGGATCGCCTCCCTGGCGCCGGAGCTTTTTCTTTATCTTGCCCGAGTTAATCTTTGTGCTCTCGACGAGAAGAACGCCGCCGGCTACGGCTAGGAGCAGATGGGGTTTCATCTTCAGGGGAAGGGTCGGGAGCAGTGTACAAAGGAATGGGTTGAGTTTCGAGGGCGGTGCGGATGGCCTGAATATGGGCAGGAGTGCTGCCACAACAGGCGCCGATGATATCCACGCCCATGGCGGCCATATCGAGAGCGTACTCGGCCATCACTTCAGGGGTACCATCGTACACAATGACATCATCGTGGAAATGCGGCAAGCCGGCATTGCTTTGCGCCATCAAATATACCCCTTCCGGCCTCACCTCACGCATTTCACCGATCACCCGCCGGATTTCGTCAGGGCCATTGCCGCAGTTGGCGCCGATGATCTTGACACCCCAGTCTGCCAGTTTTTGTACTGCCACTTTCGGGGCCACCCCCATCATCGTATGATAATGCGTATCGAACGTCATCGTTGCCGCGATCGGTAAATCACTCACCTGTTGACAGCCCTCTACCGCTGCCCGTACTTCGTTCAAATCACTCATGGTTTCGATAATAAACAGATCGACACCCCCCTCCACCAAAGCCTTTGCCTGCTCCGCAAAAGCAGCCACGGCGGTATCATAAGTGAGCGTACCCATGGGTTCAAAGAGTTCGCCTGTTGGCCCCATCGAGCCAGCAACAAGCACGTCCTCACCGGCCACCTCACGCGCCAGGGCGGCACCCGCTCGGTTTAACTCAGCAACACGGTCTTCAAGATGATGGAGGGCGAGACGAAAGCGTGTTCCGCCAAAAGTATTGGTTTCGATGATCTGCGAACCGGCCTCGATGTAGCCCTGATAGATACTGCGTACAATATCAGGACGTTCCACATTCCATAATTCAGGTGCGCCGCCGGAAGTGAGACCGGCCTCCTGTAGCATTGTGCCCATAGCCCCATCACCAACAAGAAAACGATTCGATTTCAGCAATTCGAAAATATCGCGGGTCATGAAATTTACCTCGATTGAAAAAAGATTGGACCAAGCACGGGCTTGACCTCTCTATTGTACGCAATTTGAGTGATATGGGAAAGATCTTTGAACAGAGGCACCGTCCGGAAGAGTTTTTTAGCCTTCAGGTGCCCACTCTGGCAGATAAAACCACCCACTGGTGCTTGAATTCGTGTAACTTATACCCCCTAGTCCCTCTTTATGGCTATTGACACAAACGATTACTTCCTGTAATCTTGAGAAAGAGTGTTAAAGAGTTATTTCCGAAGAGGAGCCGCGCCATGAAAACCTTATCTGTTTTTTCCGCACGTCTGCATGCCCGTAGCTGGGTAACCGCAATCAGCATCGCCATTGTCCTTTTGGCCGCTGCCTTGCTAAGCCAGGGTAGCGAATATCAGCGACTGCAATCAGCAGCAATGATCGATATCTCCGCCATTCCTGCCTCTGGAGGCGAAGCCTGGGAGGCCGGGGCCAGCGCCGATGACGCCTGTATTCGCTGTCCCGTCTCGCCAGCCCCCAAAGGCGACCCCCCTGCCTGGCGACTGGTGCCCCCTGGCGGCCCCGACTTACCCCCCACTGCACCACAGGAAGGCAAAGCCATCCGGCGCAGTAACTACTTTGTGCAACAGCGAGCCTACCCTAAAGACGATTTGCCTCTGGGCAGCTTCGACAAGGCTCTCGCCGTACGGGATCTCCAGCGCCGCCAAAGCCTGAATGCCCAGGCCATTGCCGCCGTCTGGCAGCCCATGGGTCCTGCCCCCATGAAGCAATCACAATTGGGCGCACACAAGAACGATGTCAGCGGCCGGGTGAAAGCGATTGCCGTGGATCCACGCAATAGTAATGTGGTGTATGTGGGCGCAGCCCTGGGTGGTATTTGGAAGACAACCAATGGTGGGGATAGTTGGACACCTCTCACCGATGACCAGCCCTCCCTCTCCACCGGAGTTATCGTCCTCGACCCCAAGCACCCTGATACCATCTACGTAGGAACGGGTGAACCCACACCCGGTGGTGACAACTACTATGGCGTGGGTATCCTTAAATCGACCAATGGGGGCCAAAGTTGGCAGCACTTAGGCAAAGATGTATTTACGGGTCTGGGTATGTCCAATATCGTCATCAATCCCAACAACCCCCAGGTGTTGTACGCGGCCACTGCCCGCAGCGCCGTTTTGGGGCCGCAAGTGCCAGCACGCGGCATCTTTAAAAGTACAGATGGCGGTCAAACCTGGAAAGGTCTGATGGGCTGCACCGATCTGAAATGCTGGGGAGCTTCTGACATCGTCATGAACTCCCAAAATCCGGCGGTGTTGTACGCAGCCTTCTGGGGATACGGCATCTATAAATCTACCGATGGTGGCGCTAACTGGACACATCTTACCAATGGCCTGCCCCCAAGCAACTTTGGTCGTGTCGAACTGGCAATCAGCCCCTCCAATCCCAATGTCCTCTATGCCGGTTACCAATACTCGGTACCGGGTCGCTATGATGGCGCCCTCGTTTTCAAGACCACAGACGGCGGCCAGAGCTGGCAACAGATCCAGGCCCCCAACTACTGCACAAGTCAGTGCTGGTATGACAACGTCATCAAAGTGCATCCTCAAAATCCAAACATCGTGTACTTTGGAGGTTCGGCAAACTATGAGTGGCAGCCACAGGTTCGTATTCGTCAGGTCGTGATCCGTACGACCGATGGCGGCGCCAGCTGGCAGGATATGTCGCCCAACGATGCTCCCAACACCACCCTGCATCCCGACATGCATGCCATTGCCTTCGATCCCAGCAATGCCAACATCATCTGGGTGGGAAACGATGGAGGTGTGTGGAAGAGTACCAATGGCGGGCAGACATGGATCAACCGCAATAACGGCCTCGGTACCCTGCAATTTACCGGTGTCGATGTCCATCCTGGTAATCCTGCCACGCTCTTCGGCGGCATGCAGGACAACAATAAAGCTGTCACCCACGGCAACACTGCCTGGGATGCTCTCGATGTGGGTGATGGCGGTTTCGCCGCCATCGATCCCTTCAACCCCAACATCTTCTACGGCTCCCGCTACGGCATCTCCTTCCAGCGCAATGACAAAGGTGGCAGTGCTCCCGTCGACGACTGGCCCGTTAAGACGGATGGCATCCGCCGCAACGATCGAGCCCTCTTCTATGCCCCCTTTGCCCTGGATAAAAAACGGGCAGGCATCCTGTACTACGGCACCCATCGCCTCTATCGCACCACCAACCGAGGGGAAAGATGGACTCGTATCAGTAATGACCTGACGAAAGGCGCCCAGACACGAGGCAGCATTTCCACGATCGCCCCGGCGCAGTCGGACACGCGCGTGATCTACGTGGGTACCTCTGATGGCAACGTACAAGTCACGAGCAATGACGGTAACACCTGGACGAATGTGACCAAGCCGCCGTTGCCCAATCGTTGGGTGTCAGAAATTGCTGTACCGCATAACAATGCTAATGTCGCTTATGTCGTGTACAACGGCTTCAACACGCACACTCCCGACACACCGGGACACGTGTTTAAGACTACAAACCGCGGACAAAGCTGGCAGAACATCTCTGCCAATCTTCCTGACACGCCTGTGCTTTCCATCGTCCTCGACAAGAATGCCGCCGGCACCATCTACATCGGCACCGATGTCGGCGTCTACCGCTCCACCAATGATGGTGCAAGCTGGCAGCCGTTGGGAAGTGGCCTGCCCAATGTTCCCGTCGTCGATTTGGCTATCAACAACGACCAGCACGTTCTCATCGCCGGTACCCACGGTCGCAGCGTGTGGAAGTTAGACTTAGGCGGGACCACACCGCCCACACCTACACCCACAGCCACGAGATCGGCGCACACACCCACGCCTACCACCCCACCGACAGCCACACCCACCGTTACCCCCACCATCCCACCCTTCACTCCGACCCACGCCCTCTATCTGCCCGTTTCCTTCCGTACCGTGAGCTTACCGCGTGTTACCTTCACGCCCACACCGCAGGGTACGAGCCTACCCACAGCCACACCTACACCCACACCGACGACGGGGCCCACATTCACCCCCAGCCCCACACCTGGTGGTCCTACCCCCACAACCACCCCCATGCCCTCTCCTCTAGTCTATGTTGACGGCTTTGCCGATCCCGGCAGTGGCTGGTATCGCGGTGTCACCAGTTCTTGCCAGTTTGCCTACAGCAACGGCGAGTATGGCGTGGCTGCACTACAATCCAACTGGGTCTGTCTCAGCTCGGCCCCCCAGCCGCAGAGCGGTGATATGGTGGCCCAGGTAACTGTGCGCAAAGACTCGGCCCTGGACGGAAGCGTATACGGGCTGATCTTCGGCCTTGGCGATCCCAACACCCTTTCGCAATTCTACGTATTCTGGGTGGACCCCTCGGACCGCACCTATCTCGTCCAAAAATATGATAGTGGCTGGAGCAATATCACCAATGTGGAGACGGCCAGCAGTATCCGCCTTGCCGGCCAGTCCAATCGCTTGAAAGTGCGCCGTGCCGGTTCGCAAATTCGTTTGTATATCAACGATACCTTTGTCAACAGCTTCACCGATAATGATTTCACAGACCATGCGTACAGCGGCGTGGCCGTATGGTCCTACTACAATCGCAACACCGCCATCAGCTACTTCGATAACTTCAAGATAAGCGTACCTACCCGCATCCTCTATGAAGATTTCAGCAATCCCTACAGCGGTTGGTTTACGGGCGCCATTGAAGCCTGCCAGGCCAATTACGAGAACGGAGAATATGTCACCACAACCGAGCCCAATTGGGCCTGTTTCTACCGCTCACCCGGTGGCAGCAGCCCCAATGGCCTCTTCGAAGTCACGGCCCGACGCGGAGAGAGCATTTATCCCACCGCTTATGGCCTGATGATCGCCGAAGATGGTAGTTTTTCCACCTTCTACACCCTCCTCATCATTCCCGATACACAGGAATACGTGTTGGCGATGTACAACGGCAACTGGCTGGCGCTCACCTGGGATCAAATCGAAAATGATGCCTGGCTGTACTCACCCCTGATCAATCCCGGTAGCAGCAGCAATCGCTTACAAGTGATCCGTGATGCCAACCGTATCGATCTCTTTGTCAACGATAGTTACCTGCAAACCGTGTACGATGATTCCTTGCAGGGGGATGGCTATTTCGGTGTGATCAACTGGGCTTCTGAGTATACACCGGTCACTTCCTTCTTCGATGATTTCTCGGTACTCACCTGGGAGGAACAACCGGTGCTCAATGCTCAGTTCCGCGGCAATCCGGGCAGCCTGACGGCACCGCTACGTATGCCGCTAAGACAAGCGCCTTTAGCCCAGCCTCCCACTCTGCCCTCAACCCCACGCTCAGGCCAACCGAAGATACCGGCCGGCATCAACTAAAAGACGAGGGCGTCGGCTTATACTCGCACGTGCGGCGTACCAGGGCGGTGCGCCGCACTTTCTCAAATGTCCCCATCCTGACCTTGGGGACATTTTTTTGATAATCTTGAGCTAATCACGTGTTGCTATCTCACTGTGACCACTATCATAGGCTTCTCACTGCGCGGAAAAGCACCATAACGGTGCTCATGCAGCTATTTTAACGAAAGACGTTCATGCTGGCTCGCCAGCATCACGGAGG
>JAADFV010000023.1:0-12954 GCA_013152695.1 Chloroflexota bacterium
CGCAGATACCGTTACCGGCCCATGGTTTATTGCTTCTGGCTATCGGTGGCTTTGTTCTCGGTAACATCCAACCGCAGCGCCAGCGCTTCTTCACGACCGTTTTACTGGCGATTGGCGCCCTCCTCATCTTTACCAACAAGCCCCTGGCTCTAGTGGGAAGCTCTTACATCATCATTGCTGCTTACGCCGTCCGTAGCTTACCCGCCTCGTTGCGGGCCGGTGTCGCCTCGCTACAACAAATCGATCCTGCCCTGGAAGAAGCCTCCACCTCCTTGGGTGCCGATGCCCAGCTCACCTTTCGCCGTGTCACCCTCCCTTTGATTGCCCCCGCTTTTCTGGCAGGGTTGATTTTTGCTTTTGCCCGCCACATGACGTCTCTCAGTGCCATCATTTTCTTGACTACACCGAAATGGCGAATCTTGACCGTACAAATTCTCAGTGAAGTGGAACAGGGGGGCATGAATATTGCCACAGCCTATGCCATGATCGTAATTATGATCGTCCTCGCCGCCATTGCCCTGTTTTACTTCCTGGTGGGTCGTTTTCTGGGAGGCGATACCACGATTGATCTCACCTCTGGTGGCGGTTGATTTGCAGTCATTACACTCCTCATTTACAGACAGATCTTATGCACTACCTTTCTCTTCGTCAATTGACCAAGGCCTTTCCTGCTCGTGGCGGTAACGGTGAGGTCGTCGCCGTCGATAATGTCAATCTTGATATTCAGCAAGGTGAATTTGTAACGCTGCTGGGGCCAAGTGGTTGCGGCAAAACTACCACTTTGCGCCTGATCGCTGGCTTCGAATTTCCGACGCAAGGCGAAATCATCTTGGATGGCGCCAATGTAGCGCCTTTGCCGCCCAATAAGCGCGAGATGTCGATGGTTTTTCAATCATACGCCGTCTTTCCCCATCTCAATGTGTTCGAAAATATCGCCTATGGTCTACGCATCAAACGGATGTCTACGGAGGAAATCCGTCGCCGTGTGAAGACGGTGCTGGAGCTCACGGAATTGGATGGCTTAGAAAATCGTGCCCCCAATCAACTCTCGGGCGGACAGCAGCAACGCGTGGCCCTTGCTCGTGCTCTCGTCATCGAGCCCAAAGTGCTGCTCCTCGACGAACCTTTGAGTAATCTCGATGCCAAACTACGTGAGCAAATGCGCGTGGAGCTACGTCGTATTCAACATCAACTCGGTATTACCTCCGTTTATGTTACCCATGATCAAGTTGAGGCCATGGCTTTATCCGACCGCATTGTTGTCATGAATGAAGGGCGGATTGAGCAGGTTGGCCGGCCCTGGGAGGTTTACCGGCATCCAAATAGTGAGTTTGTGGCGAACTTTATCGGACGCGCCAATTTTGTCGATGGCATTGTCGACAAAGCAGATGAGCATGTCATGCATGTACGTACCTTAGGAGGCGGCCCTGTGCGGGTGCCACAAACTGAAACCAAACGCCGTACGGGTGACAAAGTGCGACTGGTGATACGGCCCGAAGCCATGATTCTGAACGCAGACGGGGGTATCTTTACAGCCATTGTGCGACGCTCTACCTATTTGGGCTCCCTTATCGAGTATGATTTAGAAATCGGCGGGCAGTTACTCATTGCTGTCGAAACTGATGTGCAACGGGCCCAGGTTCTTCATGAGGGTGAGAAAATTACGATCGGCTTTTTCGAGAATTCGCTCTACTGCCTTCCCCCCACTTCCCCCTAACAGATTTCCACGCTCCAAGTGATATGTAGTGAGAGAGTCACAATGTTAAGACGAACGCTGATTGCCCTATCGCACAGCAGTAAGATGCGACGGATGATGAAAGATTTTCCCGCTGCCCGTAAAATGGCGCGGCGCTTTGTCGCGGGAGAGAGCAGAGAAGAAGCGCTAGCAGTGATCAAAACCCTGAATCAACAGGGTATGTTGGCCACCATCGACTATCTAGGCGAACACGTGACCGACCGCAATGAGGCCACAGTCAATACTCAGGAATACCTGGCAATTTTGGATGAGATCGCCCAGCATGACCTCAAAAGTGGTGTTTCTCTCAAGCTTTCTGCCATGGGTGTACACATCGATCCTGAATTTTGCTACGACAATGTGCGGCAGATTGTGGCTGCTGCCAACGAAAGAAAGCGTTTTGTGCGTATAGACATGGAGGAATCGAGTCTGGTCGATCTCACCCTTGAGATCTACCAGCGATTACGCGCCGATTTCCACAATGTTGGGACTGTGGTGCAGGCCTATCTGTTCCGAACTCAGGATGATGTGCGGGCGTTGATCGAGGCGGGGAATGCCGATTTACGTCTGGTGAAAGGGGCTTACGACGAACCAGAAAGCATCGCTTGGCATGATCGCACGGCTATTCGCAATGAGATGATTGCCCTAAGCCGAATGCTCCTCACACCCGAGGCCCGCGCCAGCGGGGCCCGTCTCGCCGTGGGGTCCCATGATGATTTCGTGTACAATGCCGTAGCGCATTATGCCGCTGAACAGGGCATTGCCTCCGATCAATGGGAGATTCAGTTCCTGTATGGGATTCGACGGGATGAACAACGCCGCTTGGTACAAGAGGGGCATCGTATGCGCATCTATGTGCCTTATGGTCAGGCCTGGTATCCTTATTTTATGCGCCGTTTGGCCGAACGTCCTGCCAACCTTCTTTTCTTCTTACGCGCTTTGATCGGTAGTTAACACATTCATGGATTTAGCAGGAAAAACCGCGGTCGTCACCGGCTCTGGCCGGGGTATTGGTAGAGCAATTGCTCTGGAGTTGGGGCAAAGGGGCGCCAATGTCGCCGTCAACTACTTTCGTAATCGTGGCCCCGCCGAAGAAACAGCAGCATTGATTCAGGAGGCTGGGAGCAAGGCAATCGTTGTCAAGGCACACGTGGGCCGCAAAGAGCAAGTCATCCATTTGGTTGAGGAAAGTGCCGACACTTTTGGCAGCGTCGATATTTTTGTCGCCAACGCCGCCTCAGGCGTTCCCCGTCCTTTGTTAGAACTCGATGATCGCGAATGGGACTGGACCGTCAATATCAATGCTCGCTCTCTGTTCCACGGGGTCAAGGCCGCGGCACCCTTTATGAAAGAACGCGGCTGGGGTAGGATTATCGGGATTAGCTCAATGGGTTCACGACGGACATTGCCCAATTACGGCCTTATCGGTGTCAGCAAGGCCGCAATTGAAACGCTCATTCGCTATTTTGCCGTCGAACTGGCGCCTTATGGCATCACTGCCAATGCAGTATCTCCCGGTATTGTCCTCACCGATGCTCTCGGGCATTTTCCCGAATGGGAAAAGATGATCGAGGGAGCACGAAAACGCACGCCCACCGGTACTTTCGTCAGCCCGGAAGAAATCGCACATCTTGTGGCTTTTCTCTGTAGCGATATGGCTCGCAATATTGTCGGCCAAACTCTGATTATCGACGGTGGTTACGAGATTATGCCCTGAAGAAAAGAGGGAAATGTACTATCTGCTTGCCAGAGGGTTGGCATAAGCACAAAAAAGAGACAGCCGGTGAAGGCTGTCTCTTTTTGGAACTTCAAGCATCTCGCTCGACCGCCAAAAACTCGTCCCCCAACGATTTTCTGGCCTCAAGCGTTATGCTTTTGTTATTTCAGTAAATGAAAAGGGGTTCATTTACTGACTTAAAAACGAAGACCAGGATGTGCCAAAGCAAGGCAGGTTCCCCCTTCCCACCCAGGCATTGCAGCATCCTGGCTGATTATAGAGACGCCAGCTAATTCAAATTAGTTACGGCTGCACACAAGTTTTAAGCTCTTATTGCCAAACCTTGAGGATGACAGCAACAAGGACAATCAGGGTAAGCGCCAGGTACTCTAAGCCACGGCGAAGTCGTAGTTGGCCCCGCAGTTCTTGCATAGCCAGACTAACCAAAAAATAGAATGTAGTCAGGAGAAACAGGCCCACAGGCAAAGCTGGTAAAGCCGAATAATTCAGAAGCCAGGTGGCTTGGGCCATTAAAAAAGCAATAACGCCGGCATATAACTGCACTGTCCGCATCTTAGGAGTGGCTTCACGCAGCAAATCCAGGGCGACAAGACCGGCAATCCCTCCCATTAAGGGGGCCGAGACCAGGGAACGCATCCGGCTTTGATATACGTACACAAAAGCAACAGCTACCAGCAACAAGGCCATCGCATTCAACACCACGCGTGCCCGTCGATAAACAGGTGCCTCCGTGTCAATCACGTGATATTCTCCCCACAAGATAGCGATGAGAACGACCGCGGTCACCATCATGGCCAGGAGCCAGGCCGATTTTCCTTGCATTTCCGCAAGAGTGACCGTAGCCGTCATCACCGTTGCTCCTGGCAGGCCCCAGAAGCGATAGGTGTGCTTCAGTAAATCTTTGCGAGGATGGGTGTGGATGGCAGCCTCGAAACCGGCGCACACCACCGTTACGGCCACAAGGCCCACAAACATCTGGGCACTCACGCCCAGGCGCACCGGGGATCCCAGCACAGTGAGAGAGACCATGCGTTCCGGCAAAGAGACCAGCTCTTCTAAAGCCAGGATCAATAGGGTTGTCCAGACGGTGACACTTAAATAACTACGGTAATCTGACATCATGAAAGCGGCTTCGTTGCTTAGCCAAATCGCTTAAATAGAAGGTACTTCGGGTGGAGGTAAGCTGTAAGCCTGAGGCATTCTAGAGTCAGGGATAGACATCTGTCAACTACGCCAGCATGTCTCACATTGACGTCGCCCCTTTTTCCTTTTAGAATGACATAATTGATTGAAGACTTTTATCCCAGACCGATGCCACTCCCGGAGATTCCCCCTATGGCGACAGCATCCTTTCTCGATTTCGATATCCGTGTGCTAAAAGCCGGACCCGACCATTATCTCGTTACTGCTCAGACCCCTGAGAGCGGTTTGGCTCAGGGTACTCTTGATTGGAAGGCATTGAGCCAGGAAGCTTTTGTAGAGAAACTGCGCCAGATCAAAGAAGAGCCCTACAGCAGCGACGAAGCCCTCTTCCGCGAGGTGGGAACAACCCTCTTCAATGCGCTTTTCCAGGATGAAGTTCGGGATTTGTTCATCAGTATATTTTCGCAACAGGTGCAGAATAAAGAGAATGCTTACCTGCGCTTACGTCTCGATATTCTCGAGACTGCCGTCGAAGTTGCCATGCTGCCGTGGGAGTTTTTGGCCTGGAACGAGATGTTTTTGGCAACGCAAATCAAAACGCTACTCACCCGCCAATATCTGGACTTACAAGTAGGCAATCTCCGCTCGATGACTATCGCCGATAAGCCGCGGGCATTGATCGTGATCCCACGTGGCTCGGGGCTGTCTGTTGAACAGGAACAGGAGACCATTACCACCGCCCTGAAAAATGCCGGTATTCCCTATGATATTCTCGCCGACAACGTCAGTGTCCAAGACCTCGACGACCAGCTTGCTACTCAGCCCTACCACATTCTTCATTTTATTGGACATGGCGAATTCCGTTCCGAAGAGGACGGGGCCTTACATGGCTCCTTACGTTTCAACCGCAAAGAGGGGGAAGAAGGCAGCGAAGAAAATGAAGAGTGGGTTACCGATACACGCCTGCGCGCCCTGCTTGCTACCTACGAATCGATCAGGCTGATTGTCCTCAATGCCTGCAAAGGCGCCGAAGTCGCCGCCCAGGCCAGTGGTTCCGGCTTCATCGGTACGGCGCCAGCCCTGCTCAAAGCACGAATTCCCGCTGTCATTGCCATGCAATATGCTATTCTCGATCCGGTAGCGCTGCAGTTTGCCGAAACTTTTTACAAACGTCTAACTGATCCGGGAGCCTGGTTCGGGCATGTCGATATCGCCATGACCCTGGCCCGCAATGCTTGTTACCTCAACTTTCCTCAGGACAGGGGCTTTGCCTCACCGATTCTCTATCTCCGGGCTCCCAGCGGCCAGATCTTCGAAGCAAGTTCCTCTGCTTCTGCCACCACGACTACTGAAACCCCGTCTCCCACATCCTCCCCGGAAACCACAGCCTGTGAAGAGCCACCAAAACCAGAAGATGCCGCCCTTTACAAATACCGGCACAGCCAGGCCGATACCATCGCTGCTGCCGCCCGCTCATTGCAGGAAAATATCGCCACCACCCAGCTCAATATTCAGCGACTTCGCACGCTTCAGGTCGAAAATCCTGTTCTTGCCGCGGCGGAACGGGCCGACATTGCTCTGCCGAAACTGGAGCAGAACCTCGAGGAAGCAATGAGCGAACTTGACGAGATGATCGTGATTATCCGCTGGAAGAAATACGAGCTTTGCCAAAAAATCGAAAAGGAACAGGAGGTCATTGCTCAACTTAGCCAGCGCGTCCAGGAGCTGGAAGCGCAAGGCAAAGTTGTTCCTCATGGATTGAAGGGCGACATTGCCCGCAGAACCGAACTTTTACGAAAGTTCAAGATTCGCCTGGACAAGGCCGAGGAATTTCTCCAATTTCAGTAAATCGAGATAAAAACCATCGGGGCAGCATTCAGGACGATGGTGGCGTGATACCGAGGCGGCGCAATATTTGCGGCATGCCTCGCTGCACATAGTCCTCTAGCAACGCCGCTGTCCGATCATAGTCCTCTTGTTCCAGGCCATAGGGGTCGTCGACATCATCATGTTCCCCCACCATTTCACTGAACAAAAAAGTCTTACGCAGAGCCTGCGGCCAGTGGTTGAAGATTATCCGGCGCTGGCTTTCCTCCATAACCAAAATAATGTCAGCATCCCGGACATGGCTAGCCGAGAGCTGCTTACCGCGGTGTTCCGAGATATCCAGGCCACGTGCCTGCATCGCCACTACTGAGCCGCGACTGGCCGGTGCCCCACTCACGGCGTAAACTCCGGCCGACTCTACTGAAATCTGGTCTTGTAAGCCAAGGCGTCGAATTTCTTGCTCGAGCAAGGCTTTAGCCATAGGGGTACGACAGATATTGCCTGTGCAAACAACAAGGATACGTTTTTGTGTCATATTCTAAAAGCGTGTTGTGGAAAAGGAAGGCCCGCTGCTCGACAAGCAGCGGGTCTTTTGGGGTTATGGTATTGTCAAGTGGGGTACCAGGCCTGAGATCAGCCGAGAACGGGCTGAATCAGACCATAATCCCCCTGCCTACGCCGGTAGACAACGTTAATGGCGTTGGTGTCAGGATTCAGGAATAGATAGAAGTCATGCCCCAAGAGTTCCATCTGTTCGACAGCCTCTTCGGCATCCATGGGCTGAACATCAAAATGCTTTACCCGTGCAATGTGTACGCCGTTCTCAGGCTCCTCCACAAGCGGTTCGGTCAGGGCTTCTGTGACCATGGCTACTTGCGCCACCTTGCGCTTGTGATTACGAGCCATCTTCCCCTTATAGCGATTGATGCGGCGTTCCAGCTTATCTGAAACGGCATCAATCGAGGCGAACATATCACCGGAGCGCTCTTCCGCCCGTAAGATGGTGCGCGGAGTGCGCAGGGTAACCTGTGCTACGGCTCGATCAGCAGAGCTACGCGTTTTTTCTTCGCGCAACTCTACCCGAGCTTCGTCGATATCCGATAAATAGCGCTCCAATCTCCCAATCTTCTTGTTAACATACTCTTCTAACCAGTCTGTTAATTCAATGTTATGCGCCTGAATCGTGAGCTTCATAGGTAGTATTCTCCTTTTTGGAATCATTTTCTGATCGGGCACCAGGAACTGCTGCTCGTCAGAGGATATTCACGCCATTCTAAGGGCATGGCGCCCAACTGTCAACCATGCGATAGGTTCAATGACGCCGATGTTGGCAGGAAGGGGATGAATTATTTGACACCTCCTTGATGAAAAGTGGGGGATGGGGGAAAGAAGTGTTAGTAAGTAGAGGGGAAGAGAGAGCTGCTTAGGAAATCCAAGCTCGTATTTAATTTACACAAACAAAACCTTTTAATCACACAAAACTCCCTCTTTTCCCCTGTCTTATGTTGTGGATAACACTGTCGACACAAGAAGATCATCGTTATTCACTCCTACTTTAGTATACCATGATTTGCCCTAAATGCAAGGGGTTTTTCGCTCATGACACTGTATCAATTTAAGTCGGCGCGGAGCAAGTGCGTCGTACCTGCCGAGGTGCGACGCACTTCAATCGGCGAAATTATCATGCACCACCGACTGAACGGATACAATCTCTTCGCTCATACCCTCGATTGATCCCCCTGCCCGCTTGTGTTACGATGCCCCAAGCATCTCCCCTTTTTTCGATGGAGTTCCCCATGCCCTTCGATCCTATCGCCCATTATTACGATGCTGACGACGGTCAGCTTAGAGAAGATATCCCCACCATCCTTGCCTTTGCCCAAAAAACGGGTGGCCCCGTGCTAGAATTGGGTGTAGGCACGGGGCGTCTCGCCCTTCCTGTTGCCAAGGCCGGCTACTCAGTGGTGGGTATTGACAGCTCACCGCAAATGTTGCGCCTGGCCCGCAAACATATTGCCGAGGCTCACCTGGATAGCGAAATTGCCTTGTTCGAGGCGGATTTTCGTGATTTTACTCTGGATACGCTTTTTGGCCTGGCTTACTGTGGGTTCAATAGTTTTTTGCATCTGATCGAAATTAGAGATCAGGTGGCAGCATTGCGCTGCTGGCATCGCCATCTGCGAGAAGACGGCTTGCTGGTGATCGATGTGTACAACCCGCAAATGGCACAGCTGGCGGCTGCTGACGGTGCTTTGAGCTATGCAGATGCCTGGGTAGATGAGGATAGCGGGCATCAGATACAGAAATTTTACGCCAGTGAATCATATCTCAGCGATCAAGTCACCATGGTGCGACGCTTCTATGATGAACTCACAGAGCAGGGTGTACGGCGTACATCCATCACTTTCCCCACCCGCATCCTCTTTCGGCGTGAGCTCGAACTACTGCTCATGCACGCGGGCTACGATAATATTCGTTTCTACGGAGATCACGAGCTTTCTCCTTGGGAGTCTGGTAGTCCTCGTATCATCGCCGTCGCCCACCCCGCCTAGAATCTGATAAAAAACCTGGCTCTCATCGATCACGATGACAAGGGAACCAAAGCCACCACCCTCACGTCATAAATATGCTTGATCCCGAAACCAACTCATCTCATTCATGGAGAGTGAAACATGTCCAAATTGACTTTCAAAACCCCTCTCATCGTCAGTTTTCTCGTCATTGTGGGTGTGGCACTACTCCTGGGCGCCGGTTCGCCGACAGCCGCCACAGCCCAGAGCCATGGTGTCGATCTCACAGTTTATAATAGTAATATTGCCTTAATCAAAGAAAACCGTCAGTTCGACCTGAAAAAAGGTATCAATATTGTCAAAGTCGATGATGTTCCCTCCTCGATTATCCCTGAAACCGTCCATTTTCGCTCTTTGACCGATCCCGATGCCGTCGTTCTAGAGCAGAATTATGAATACGACATCGTTGGATCGCAGAAACTCTTGGAGAAGTACATCGATAAGAACATTGAACTGGTCACAGATGACGGTACTTTGTACTCTGGAAAGCTCCTTAGTGGTGCCAATGATGTGATTCTTCAGAATAAAGATGGCGGTATTCAGGTCATCAAGTTCAATCAGATTCGACAATATAGTTTCCCGGCTTTACCGGAAGGATTGATCACCAAACCTACGCTTGTCTGGATGGTGGATGCCAGCAAAGCCGGCAAGCAGGATACAGAAATTGCTTATCTGAGCAATGGCCTCAATTGGGAAGCCAACTACGTTTTGCTTCTATCCTCCGACAGCAAAAGTCTCGATCTGAACGGCTGGATTACCCTTGACAACCAGAGCGGTGCCACCTTCAAAGATGCCCGTCTTAAGTTGGTAGCAGGGGATATCAACCGTGCTCCTGCCATGAAACAAGCAGGAATGGCGATGGAGGAAACGATGATCGTGCGGGCTCCGGCACCTCAAGTAGAACAGCGTGAGTTTTTTGAATACCACCTCTACGAGATACAACGGCCGGTGACTATCAAGAACAACCAGACCAAGCAGGTGGAATTCGTTACTGCCCGCGACGTGCCGGCTGAAAAAAGCTATGTCTACGATGGCTCTATTCCTTTCCAGCCTTATGGTCCCGTACTCGACCCAGGCTACGGTTCAACCGGCAACACCAAGGTCACCGTCCGTCTTAGTTTCAATACCGGCAAAGAGGGTGTCAACGCCCAATTACCACGCGGGGTGATCCGCCTGTACCAGGCCGACACTGACGGCTCGCCTTTGCTGATTGGCGAGGACACCATCGATCATACCCCCAAGGGGGAAGATGTTTCCTTGACCATTGGCCAGGCCTTTGATCTTGTTGGCGAGCGCACTCAGACTGACTTCAGACGCCTGGGTGACAAAGTCATCGAGGAAAGTTACAGCATCGAATTGCGCAACCAGAAAGAAGACGAAGATGTCACGATCAAAGTAGTCGAACACCTCTTCCGTGGCACCAACTGGGAAATTACCAAAGCCTCGGATGAGAACTTCACCAAAGTCGATAGTCACACTATCGAATGGTTAGTGCCTGTCAAGGCCCAAGGCAAAGCAACCCTGACCTACACCGTGCGTTACACATTCTAGGGTGCGGCGCTGTCAGCCATGCTTAATCGCAAGCGTATTGGCTTAAGCCTCCTCCTTTTTGTGGCATTGCTGTTGTTTACGGCGCGGTGGTGGAGTGAATGGAACTCCACCACTGCTGCCGTTTATCATATTGCCGAATACCGTCTGCGCCGTTGGTGGTGGGATCAGGTGGGGATGCCCAGTAGCTTGGGTTCGGGGAGTCTTAGTGGTTGGGTAACTGATGATGCCGATCGACCCGTTGCCGGTGCCGTGGTACTGGTGTCTTCGATCACCGGTCAGACCACAAGTACGTACACCGATGCTGAGGGGCATTATCTGCTTACAGGAATTCCCAGCGGCACTTATCGTCCTGTTGCTGCGGCCTGGGGCTACGAATTGCCCGCCCATAGCAAAGGCGCCAATGTCGGCCCTCGGCTTCGTATCGGTGCCAAACCGCAACGTTGGGATGCACGTCTCACGCCACGCACATCCCCGCCCCTCCAACTCGATGCGGATGCTGTTGTCCTTTCTCCTGGCATTCAGGTCGATTCCGACTTTCCCGTACCGGCCATCGCCATACGCCAAGCCCTTACGATCACAACCGATAGTGCCATTCTCGATGGCGATTTGCTTTATACGCCAGCCCGCGACGATGGCCCCTGGCCGCTCCTTGTCATCGCTTTCCCCAACACCGCACTCAATTGGGAAAAAGCCACGGTTCAGTTTGCTGCTGCCGGCTATGTGGTGCTGGCCATCACCCCTGATTCAGAGCGCGGGCTCGATTTGGAAGCCCATACGGCAGATGCCCGTCTCGCCATTGCTTACGCCCAACAGGGTTTACTCACACCCGCCATCGCCGGCCCTGATTTTGTGTTGCTGACCGGTTCGTTCGGCTCTCTCTATGGCTATCGCGCCCTGCCCGATCTTGAAAATCTGCAAGCAATGGTCGATATCGGTGGTATTTCAGACGCTTTTCTCGGAGTTCAGGCCCTTTATTCCGAAACTTTGGCCATTCCACCCCCTTACGACATGGTTGTAGCCAGTTTGGGGCGCCCTGATATTGATCCCGGCTTCTTTTTGGCCTATTCCCCTGCTTTTTGGGCCGAACACCTTCCTCCCACCCTCATCATCCATACCTACGAGGATGAAATCATCCCCTACAACCAGGCCACGCGCCTGGCCGATGCCCTTGCCGCCGCCGGTATCCCTTACGAGCTCTATCTTTACCACTCGAATACCCACTATCTCGACCCGCGTGATCCAACACCAGAGGCCGTTGCTGTTTTCGACCGTACACTCTCTTTTATCGAAAGATATTTTCCTGCCGATTGATATTCGCACAGGACGGGGGAGAAGTGGCTCCCCCGTCCTCTCTTTTTTATAGCAATTCGTGCACGGCGGCGACGACAGCATCGCTGGTAATGCCGAATTTTTCGTAAATGGTCTTGTATGGAGCCGAGGCACCGAAACGATTGATGCCGATCACGCGGTCGGCATAGCGTTCCCAGCCGAAGGGAACGGCAGCCTCGATGGCAACGACGGGGACATTTTCGGGGAATACTTCCTGCCGGTAGGATTCAGGCTGGGCCTCGAACTGTTTCCAACTGGGGAAGCTAACAACCCTGGCCTTGATTCCCTCTGCCTCCAGACGTTTCTGGGCGGCAACAACCAACTGCACCTCGGAGCCTGAGCTTGTGAGGATGACCTGGGGCTGGTCGACGTCGTGGAGCACGTAGGCGCCGCGAGCGAGGCCCTGGGCTTGTTCAGGGGTTGTCACAGTGGGTACGCCCTGGCGGGTGAAGAGAAGGGCGGTGGGGCCACGGCGCTCGAGGGCCAGTTTCCAGGCCTGGGCCGTCTCATTGCCATCGGCCGGGCGCACAACCCAGAGGTTGGGCATAGCGCGTAGGGCAGGAATGTGTTCTACGGGTTGGTGGGTGGGGCCATCTTCGCCGATGCCGATGCTGTCATGGGTGAAGACATAAATCACACGAATGCCCATCAGCGCCGCCAGGCGGATACTGGGACGCATGTAGTCACTAAAGACAAAGAAGGTGCCGCCATAAGGGATGATGCCCCCGTGCAGAGCCATGCCATTCAGGATCGCACCCATGCCATGCTCACGCACGCCAAAGCGCAGATAGCGTCCTTCGAAGTGGCCTGGTTCTACGTCGGCATAACCCTTCAAGTCTGTTTTGTTCGAAGGGGTGAGATCGGCAGAGCCTCCGATCAGTTCGGGAATAGCGGCGGCGATGGCATTCAAGACTTCACCCGAGGTAGCGCGCGTGGCTTTGTTTACATCCGCGGCATAGGTGGGCAGAGCCTTTTCCCAGCCGTCCGGCAATTCTCCCGAGATAATACGCTGTAATTCTGCTGCTTCTTGCGGATATTCCTGGGCGTATGCCGCCAATTTC